>CAYNDU010000017.1:0-23933 GCA_964395615.1 uncultured Pirellulaceae bacterium
TCACCACGGGCAAGCTGCCCGTGGCAACGCCCCTGGTACACGCCCTCCAGTGCCTGTCCTCAGCCTTGCCCATGGTGGGTGCTGCGAACGGAGCATGGGTTGGGTTTATCTGCAGCGGTAGACGAGAGTCCGTTTCGATCAGAGCGATGGCGGTGCGGACTTGGCGTTGACAACCTGGAACGGAATGGCCGGCAGATGGGCGATCGGTGCTCTCGCCGCGCTGCGACTCTTGGATGTCGTTGAGACTGGAGTGGCCCGAACATCGATCATTAAGTTTCCACGGAGACCGGGCGCCACTCGTTTCTCATCCGTCGTCACTCGGACGACGACGGATCCCGAATCCGTTACGCCCTTGCTTACGGTAATTCCTTCCGGTCCGTCGTTGAGTGTCAATTCCAGTCGATCAATGATCGACGAACGAGCCTGCACCAGTGGCACCTCAGTCGTTTGACCAAGGACCAGTTTTACCGGTTTGTCTCCAAACGAGCGCAGCGGAACCGTCTTACGCTGTTTCGCTCGCCACGTTGTGAGCCCTTTAAAGCGACTTGCTCCGCCGATCCAGGCAACCGTATTCTGGGCGGGGACCAGGTGGTGGTAGATGAACGCCTGCATCATGTCATCGGCAGAGACCGCCGTTCGAACGATCGCACGACCACCGAGCTGAGCTTGTCCCTCGAAGTTTAGCTTCATCGGCTCGTTAGTCACGGTCCGAGGAGCCGTCAGGGTCATACGGACATGATCTTCTCCGCTCGGCACGACATTGCCGCTCAATTGGAAGCCGAACCCGGGGTTCTTGAGCTGGATGGAAATGTCGCCTTGAAAACCGTCTTTCCGAAGCGCATAGACGGTGATGGGAGTGACACCGCCCGGTCGGCCGTTGATGGTCGATGGAGAGATGCGAAGAGCGAAATCGGGTTGCCTGGCACTAACACGCAGGCGGTAGGCATATTCCGGACCGCCCTTGGCCTGAGCGTCGGTCAAGTAGACGTAGTAGTCACCGTCCTCAGGCAGCTTCAGCAGAATTCGCGAATCGGCGTGGTGAGTGATGAGACCCTCGCCCTTATCGTCGGCATCATCGTTCAATGCCAGGACGGTCCCCCGCTCGTCCGTCACGCGCAGCAGAGAGTCGATCGGCGAATTCAATCGTCGCCCTGCCACTTCGACGATTACTTGCCCACCTTCTCTACCGGTGAAGCGGAACACGTCCTGATCGCCGGGCCGATCGATACGGCCGTTTACGACAATTGGAGCCTGCACTGCCTGAGCGTTTTCGGCCGAGTCATTCGGTTCCCGATCGAACCCGTCGGGCAGTGTGTCGACGGCCAGTTTTACCTGATTGAATTCGTGCTTCTGTCCAGGTATTGCTGCGTGGTATATGCCCGGCTCACGATCCGATGCGTCATATGAGAATCTCGCGAGCCCTTGGTTCCAGCCGGTGAGTTCCATCGTGGCGGTTGTACCGGCCTGGCAGCCCAGCGGGAAGACGCTCGTGACAAACGGAAACTCGCCAACCGAAATGCGATAGACGAAATCCTCGCGACCTCGATAGATTGCATCGCGTATTTCGAGTACGTAATCTCCATCACTCGGAATGTTGAAGGAGAGAACGGGATCCGGATGGAACTGAAAATCATCGACAAATGCCAGCTCGTGACCGTCGGAATCGTAAAGTGCGAGCGCGGCCTGAAACCAGCCGGGCACGGCGTCCGCCAGGTAGGGTATGAGATCACGTGCGCCGACGGCAATCACCAGTCGATCGTGGCGGCGTGCATGGAACCGGAATCGATCGACATCGCCGGGCATGATCTGCCCATTCAATACGAAAGGGATCTTGCGATTCACGCCGGTCGCCGTGTCCTTGTCGTTTGGTTCGGTTTCCAAGGATTCCGGCAAGGATCCGACGTCGAACCAGACAGGATTCGTGAGTCCGGTTGCTGTCGCAACCCGCAATTCGCGGCGGCCTGGGACAGCATTGTCGGCGATCGTTACCTGGATCGTCAATCGTTCGGCCAGTTGCGGGTTTAACTGGCGTTTTGGGTCGCTCTTCTGCTTCCGATATTCGTTGACAGCGGCAATTTGCTCGGGCGTAACTCCTAGTTCTTTGGCGTACGCAAGCACGGATGCATATCCTGGCTTATTCCCTTTTTTCCGACCCTTGCCTCTTGCGGCGGCCGCCATGTCGCGAGCCTGTTTCAGTTTTTCTCTCAGCACGTTGACCTGTTTATTCGTCAATGGCTTGACCAGCTTGATCACCTTGGCGTCCACTCCACTACCACTGACGATGACTTCCGACGAACCGGTCAGGAACTGCCCACCCAGGGTTACCTCAAAACGAGTGCCGCGACACCCGCCGGCAGGAAACGCGTATCCAATGTGCGCGCTGCGGGCGGGCATCTGTGCGGACGTGGTCGGCGCGATCAGGGTCAGGGCAACCAGCCATGCCGTTGGTAACAAAAGTCGTAGGTTCATCGTGCACTCCCGTATCCAAACAACAGATCCGTACCGTGTCATGCGACCATGTGCGTATCGGCATACACGATCGTGCGGCATTCGGTCACCGGTTGGCGACCGTTCTACGGAATGGACCGTTACATGATTTCCTTGAGCAGTCCGCCGCTCGCTCCGGGCGTCTGGGGCATCACCTCCACGTCCAGGCCCTGAGGATGAGGCAGATTCGCATGTCGGTCGATCCCGAGCAGCGAGTACATGCTCCCGATCAGGTCGGTCGGATAGACGGGTCGGTCAGCTACCGACTGTGCCTTGTCATCGGAAGCGCCGACCACCTGGCCTCCCTGGAACCCGCCTCCCGCGACGACACTCGAAAAGACCCGCCCAAAGTGCCCTCGACCCCCGTTCCATGGTGCCTCCCATTTGACTCGCGGAGTGCGACCGAATTCACCCGTCCACCAGACGATCGTACTGTCCAATAATCCGCGATCGGCCAGATCGCGCAGCAACGTGCCCATCCCCCGGTCGAGTTCGGGCAACTTGCGGCGCATGATCTGAAAATGCTGCTTGTGCGTGTCCCATCCACGGTAGTTGATCGTCACGTAGCGGACACCCTGTTCGACCAATCGACGAGCCATCAGGCACGCCTGGCCGAAAGTACTGCGCCCGTACTGTTCGCGAAGCGATTCCTTTTCCGTGGTCAAATCAAAGACCTTTCCGGCTTCGCCCAGGATCAGGTCGTAGGCCTTTTCCTCACAGGCATTGAATGCCTTGATTCGCCGGTCATTGGGCAAGGCGTTGCCCAGCGAATTCAGTCGATGCATCAATTCTCGCCGTCTGCGCTGCCGCTCGGTGGTGACCCCCTGAGCAACCACTCCCTCGACAACAAACGGGTCCTTGCCCGGATCGCCGCCGGTGGCGAACGGCTTGTATCTGGAGCCCAGGAATCCGGCCTCTGAAAAACGGCCCTGTGGTTGCGTCAGCACAATGTAAGGCGGGATCAGGCTGTCCCCTCCTTCCCGCTGCCCCTTGAACCAGGAGACGACCGCACCCACGCTGGGAAAGACCATGTCGCCACCCGACTTGCGACCCGTCTGAACCAGGTAGGATGCCGTTTCGTGAGCGTTCACGCCATGAGTCATGCTCCGAATAATCGAGAATTTGTCTGCCTGCTTTCCCAGAATCGGTAACATCTCACCAATGCGTATTCCGCTCACATTCGTCGCGTTCACACCGGTGAGCGGCCCGCAATAGTCGTTGCCCGCCCGAGGCTTGGGATCAAATGTATCAATGTGACTCGGGCCGCCCCACATCCAGATCTGAATGACGGCCTTCGCCTTGGGGTCCGCCACCGGTGTTGCCGAAGCCGTGGCGGACTGCGCACGGTCGCCTAACCACAAGCCGGTGGCACCGACAAGACCGCTCCGTAACGCCACGCGTCGCGAGACGATTCGTTCCGTCGAATGTACGCGTCGATTGCTGCTTGCAAAGCGGGCCGATTCTTCCCGATGAGCACTCATTCAATTCCTCCTCACTCTCCAGGGTCCAAAAAGGACCCGTCTCATTGCCTGCGATCCTTGTCCCGACGGCTTCTCGACCGGGTCTAATGCCGGTATTGGAACTCGGCACTGTTGACCAGTGCCCAGGTGACATCAGCCAATGTCTCTTGCGCCTTGGCGGACCGTGACGTTGCATAGCTCTGAACCGTCCGCAGCTCTTCCGGTGTTGGATACCTCGACAGAATCGTCAAGTAGATCTGGTTGGCGACCAGTCGCGGACTACGGTTGCCCCGAGTGAACGCTCTCAGTTTCTGGCTGCCGATGATTTTCTTCTGAACGTGACTCGAGTTGAGCATGTGCAGCCTCTGCTCGGCAGTGGGCCGATTATCTCGTTCCGATGCGAACCCGGTGTCGCGAGCGGATCGGCCGAACATGTCGAGAAAGGAACTCGTAATGCTCCCGTCAGCCAAGGCAACCGATCGCTCGCCTTTCGGTATAAATGTAAACGGCTCCGGAATCGGACTCGAGTATTCTTCCTCTGCCCCGCTGATCTGACACAACGCGTCGATCAAGACTTCTGCTTCCAAGCGGCGCGCGGCGTAGTGGGCGAAGCACGCCTCGCTCGCCTTCGCGTCGCCGTTCCGTGGAATCGACGACAGCTGGTAAGTGGTCGAATTGAGAATGAGCCGCAGCACGTGTTTCACGTCGTAGTGCGATCGTAACAGTTCGCTCTCCAAGAACGACAGCAACTCGGCGTTCTGCGGAGGATTGCCCGGCCGAATATCGTCCGGCTCGTGCACGATTCCGCGTCCGAAAACCCAGTACCAGATGTGATTGACGGCGTTTCGTGCAAACCACGGATTCTCCGGCGTGATCAGCCAGTCGGCAAATACGCGGCGAGGATCAACACCGTTCGAAATCTCGACCCGCGAACCGTCCGGTAACACCGCGCTGATTACCTGCCCCGGCTTGCCGCCCACAGGGGCCTTGGTCAGATCATTAAGGACGATCTCTTCCTTCCACTCGTCCGTCTTCTTGTAGCCGACTCGAGAAAAGAAGACCGACAGATCTCGCACTCGCTCAGCAGGCCATCGCTCGGTGCGAACCCCCATGAACGTCAATGCCACGGACTGGGCAATCGCCTCCGGCGTGGTCCCTTGATTCGCTCGATAGAAATTCACCTGGGGATCACGAAAATTGCTTCCGCTCGAAACCAACAACTGACGAGCAAATTCATCGTACGGCGTGTTCTCCGTCAGACGAGCGTGAATCCAGTGATAGTACGCCTGCACCGCGTTGGGCCAGAGATTAATCGGAAACTCTGATTTCACGCGCAACCGGTCGCTCCACCTCCAGGCCCAGTAGTCGGCATACTCGGCCCGTTCAAGTAGCTCATCCACCAATTCGGCTCGTCGCCGCGGCGACCCGTTCTCCAAGAAACGGGCCGCCTCCTTGCCCGTCGGAAGGACGCCAATGACGTCAAGATAAGCCCGTCGTAGGAAAACCGCGTCCGAGCATCGCCGTGCCGGTTGGACACCCGACCGCTGCCAACCCGCAAACACCAGTCGATCCAACGGGCCGCTCGGCGCGATGGCCGTGTCCTGTTCAAAAGGACGTTGAACGACCGAGTCCCCGGCCAAGACGCCGGTCGCCAACCACCACACGGTCAGGCACCACACGGTCAGACACCCTGTTCGTTGCACGGCCCACTTCAACGTCCGATATGCTGTCATCGTCTGCTCCAGCCCCAATCACCGTTGCCCCAATCACCGTTGCCCCAATCACCGTCGCCTCGATCGCCGCTCGGACCGCCTGTTGAGCATCGGGCCCCGATCCACGCTCCGCGGTCGGCCAAGAACTAGATGAACGGGAGGCCGAAAATATTGGCCCGCTCCCTAAATATCCACCAACGCCTGGTTTTCAAACTTGAAACAACAATAATTGTCAAATAATGAGACGGCCGGCCGGTGGTTGTGGAGTGCCGGACATACCGTCGGTCACGAGAGTCGTTACAATTGACGCGTCCCGGCAAGAGACTCGCGACCCCTTGATCCGATACCGACCGACGAACCCCGAGGTAGAGACATGAACGACGACGCGCCCCGACAATCCGAATCGAAGATGCCCGGCGTATCACGCCGATCGCTTTTGGCGGGCGGGGTCGCGGCAACGGCCGCGGCTGGAGTTCTGTCGCCAGGTGGAGCGGCATGCGACACGACTTCGATCAAGCGGCTCAAGGGCAACATCCACCATTCTGTTTGCCGTTGGTGTTATGGGAAGATTCCTCTTGAGCAGCTCTGCCAGGCCGCTCAACGGATCGGCGTGCAGTCGATCGATCTGGTCGGGCCCAAAGAGTGGCCGACGCTCAAACGATACGGACTCACCTGCGCGATGAGCAATTCGGGAGGAGGGATCACCAAGGGCTTCAACCGCGTGGAGAATCACGAACGTCTGTTGAAGAATCTGCGCGAAATCATTCCGCTTGCCGCCAAGGCGGCCATGCCAAGTGTCATTTGCATGTCGGGCAACCGCGAAGGACTTGATGATGAAGCGGGGATGAAGAACTGTGCGACCGGCCTCAAGCAGATCATGTCTCTATGCGAGAAGCACAAGGTCACCTTGTGCATGGAGCTGCTCAACAGCAGGGTGGATCACCCCGATTACATGTGCGACCATACGTCGTGGGGTGTTGAGTTATGCAAGATGGTCGGTTCCGAGCGGTTCCAGTTGCTCTACGACATCTACCACATGCAGATCATGGAAGGAGACTTGATTCGCACGATTACTGACAACGCTCAGTACATTGGCCATTACCATACGGGCGGCAATCCCGGCAGGCACGAAATCGATGATACGCAGGAGATCTATTACCCTGCGGTCATGAAGGCCATTGTCAAAACGGGTTATCAGGGCTTCGTCGCACAGGAATTCGTACCAACCGGCCCCGACCCGTTGAAGTCGCTGGAACGATGTGTCGGCATCTGTGACGTTTGAATAGAGAATGGGCAGCCATGCGCAACGCCTTGTTCGCCGTCGTCCTGTTGGGGATGACCGCCAGGAGCTGGAGTGTCGAACCGCTTTTGCTGGAAGCTGAGCGATTTGATGATTGGGGCGGTTGGGTCAACGACTGCCAATTCATGGACCAGATGGGCTCGCCGTTCTTGCTGGCTCACGGCCTCGGGCGCCCGGTAAAGGACGCTACCACCACGGTGGAAGTGGCCGAGGCGGCCGACTATCACGTTTGGGTCCGGACTCGGGACTGGGTTGCCACGTGGCAAGCCAAGGGTCAGCCCGGACGGTTTCAGGTCCTGCTCAACGGCCAACCGCTCGACGCAACCTTTGGCACCGAAGGGGCCGAGTGGCATTGGCAGTCGGGTGGCGTGGCGCGCATGATTGCCGGGCGCAACGACTTGGCGTTGCATGACCTGACCGGGTTTGAAGGTCGATGTGACGCCATCTTCCTCACCACCGACGCCGAGAACCTTCCGCCCGATCACGGGCCGGATCTCACGAATCTGCGAGCACGATTGCTCGGTCTCAGCGCCCAGCCGCAAGAGACGGGCCCTTTCGACCTGGTGGTTACGGGCGGTGGCATTGCGGGCACGTGTGCCTCTTTAGCCGCCGCAAGGCTCGGTCTCAAGGTCGCCCTGATTCAGGACCGTCCTGTTTTGGGCGGTAACAACAGTTCCGAGGTTCGAGTCTGGCTCCAGGGGGCACGCAATAAGGAACCGCATCCGCACGTCGGAGATATCGTGCGCGAGTTGGAGCAGATCCGCCGAGCCCATTACGGACCGAAGAATTCGGCTGAAATCTACGAGGACGAACGCAAGTTGGCCCTGGTGCGCGCCGAACCGAATATTGCCCTGTTTCTGAATCATCGCGTGAACGCAGTCGAGGTAATCGATGACAGGATCCTGTCGGTGGTGGCTCAGGACACGGTTCAAGGTGCCCGTCGCCGATTTTCGGGGCGTTGGTTCGTCGATTCCACGGGCGATGGGTGTGTCGGCTACCTGGCGGGCGCTGATTACGACATCACGTTGTCAGGACACATGGGGCGGTGCAATCTGTGGCACGTCACCGAAAGCGACTCACCGCAGGCCTTCGCTCGCTGTCCCTGGGCGCTCGATCTGACCGCCAAACCGTTCCCGGGACGAGACGGCGAGTTTTCTGGATTGCGCCGCGATCGGCGGGGAATCGAGGCCTTGGGCGGCTGGTATTGGGAGAGCGGTTTCGATCATGACCCGTTCTCTCACAGTGAATACGTTCGAGACTGGAACCTGCGCGCCATGTACGGTGCCTGGGATACGCTGAAGAATGTTGACGGGCGTTATCCTAACCACCGCCTCAGCTGGGCCGCCTACGTGTCCGGTAAACGAGAATCGCGAAGACTGATGGGCGACCTGGTCCTGGACAAGCAGGATGTTATCAGCAATCGGAAGTACCCTGACGGGTTTGTCCCAACCGGCTGGGCCATCGATCTCCATCTTCCCGATGAACGATATGACCGGGGATTCGAGGGCGACGCCTTCATTGCAAGAGCCGAATACGCTCATTACCCGGCGCCCTACTGGGTCCCTTACCGGTGCCTTTATTCGCGGAACATCGAGAATCTCTTCATGGCGGGACGCGATATCAGCGTAACGCACGAAGCACTCGGCACGGTGCGCGTCATGCGCACCGGCGGGTGTATGGGGGAAGTGGTGGGGATGGCAGCTTCGGTCTGCAGAGATCACTCGTGCGACCCCCGCGACGTCTATCGCGATCATCTGTCCGAACTGGCCAAGGTCATCGCGAAGGGTGCCGGCAAGCCGCCGAAGTACACGCCGCCGGCTCCTCCTGATTGGCTCGAGAACCATCCAGCAAATCTCGCGCCCTCGGCCCGGCTCGCCGTGTCAAGTCATCGCGACGCCGCCGGACACCCGGCAGTCTTGCTAACCGATCGAGCGATCGATCTGACCGACAACGATCAACGATGGATGAGTTCATCGCAACACCCCGACTGGATCGAATTTCGGTGGTCCGACCCGCAACGCATTTCCGCGGTGCGGATCGTATCCGGTTTCCTCCAGAGCGATGGCAACGTCGTGGCGCCAATTACCGATTTTGTGTGGCAAGTTCCCGATCAGGAGGCCTGGCGGGACATTCCGGCGACCGTCACGTCCGGCAATCAAAGCGTCGATTGGCATCTCCGATTTCCGGCCGTAACGACCCCTGCCCTTCGCCTGCTCATCCGCTCGACCCCGGGCGACATTTCACGAATCTGGGAAATCGAACTCTATGATGTTGACCGATGAGTGAGTTGACCGGTGCGAGACGTGCCGGGTCTTCGGACGACCGGTGGCGACCCGTCGGAAAGCAATGGCGGGCAGTCTCTGGATCGACGCGACTTGGAACGGGCATGGCGTCCCGTTCGCGTTAGACCTTCTTCATTAAGGCCAGCATCAGGCAGCGTTGCGTCCCGGGATGCCTTACGCTGGAAGTGACCGTTCCGATCGGCTTGCCCGACGGGTCGTGGACCTCGTCGCCCGCTTCGGGCAGTTCGGGCGCGTCCTTTTCGAGCACCTGAAGTTGGCGATTGGTGTGCCCGACGGCATCAATACGGGCAATCGGTTCCTGGCCGAGGTAACAACCCTTGGTGAAAGAAATTGCCTGTTGCGTGCGTCCTGCCTCCTGGGCCAGCATTTGATCCGTCATATCGATGCCGTAAAGAGGAAGACCCGCCTCGATTCGCCGTGCGTGAAAGGCCTGGGCACCTGCCGGGCGCGCCCCGGCGTCTCGAAGGACCTGCCACAATTTGGACAGTTGTTCACGCCGGACGATTATGGAAACTCCTGGAGCACCGAGCAAATCCAGCCTGCGCACCTTTACGGGAATTCCTCCCAGCCGGCAGTCCTGTTGCCAAACGCCCGGCGGCGGCTCGATGGATCCGGCGCCGTCTTGGTGTGTCCATTGCTTCAGAAGGGTCCAACATTCAGCCCCGCTAACGAACAGCGTTCCCATCCGATCGTCGAGGCAATCGAACCGTACGTCTTCACTAAAAAGGAATCTTTCCCAGTGTGGAAGTAGAACTTGATCGGCGGCCGGCGTGGTTTCGATGTCCAGTGCATCCGCTGTCCGAAAAACAAACAGATGGCCGACAATGCGTCCTTTGACGTTCGTGACAAACGCTTCGCATCCTGATCCCATCTCCAAACGTTCGATGTCGTTCGTGCAGAAATTATGCAGAAATCGAGCCGCGTCTGACCCTTCCATTCTCAATTGGCAGTGATCGGAGCGATCAAACAGGGCAACCGTCTCCGCAGCGGCCGTGTACTCGGCCGGCGCGTCACCGAAGTGAATACTGAACGGTCGGCACTCGCCCGCACCGTTCGAGATCGTACGCGGTTCGCACGCAGGTGTGCCGCCGGCCTCTTCCAGTATCTTGTCGAACATCGGCACAACTTGCGATTATGGGGTGCTGTTTGAGTGAACGGCCCGGCCTGAAACCATCTTCCGGTGGACCTTGTCGGCCGTCGGCGTGAGACAAGGTTGGGGCGGCTAAAGGGGGGCGAATCGTCTGAGTACTTCGGCGGTCTGGCCGTGGAAATGACCTCGCGAGACCACCGCCTGGCATTCGGCTTCGCGTGCTGCGTCGAACAATGCATGTTGAACGTGGGGGCCCACGGCAAGTACAGGCGGACCATCGTCGCTCGCCTCACGCAGCTGCCGGACGGCGGACACCGGATCGATACCGGGCCAGGTCAGGTCCAAAACGACCAGCTCGGGCGCATCGTCGGTCACTCGCTGCAATAACAGCTCCCATTCCATGATCACGTCCAGCTTCCAGCCGGCTCGCGCCGCGCCGTGCTGGACCTGCGAGGAATAGAGAAGGTCCTTTGTCAAGAACACTGCCAGGTGTTCCATTGTCCACATCCTCTCTTTGCACAAGAATCACGGATCGTTTTCTGATCGGGGAATGGCGACGTCCATGTAGCCGATCATCATCTCGTCCCACGTCTGGTCACCCCATTGGACGGTTCGGTCCGGGTCTGGATTCGCCAGATTCTTCGCGGAATTATCAAACCGCGCCGTGCAATGCACTCGCGTACCGGCCGGTAAACGCATGGGAGTCGACAACCGGTAGGCCGTTTGCCAGTTGAAATCGTAGCGGGGGATGTCCACGAGGATCTCCGAATCGCCGGTGGGAAAGAGTGCTTCGTAGCGAAAGGCCTTTCCCCTGAGGTGCATGTGCGGCATGAATGCCAGTGCCAGCACGTCCACCTGAGCGCGTTGCGAGTCGGCGGTCACTTCGAAATCGGGATCGCGAGGCGGAATCGAAAAACGCGTGTTCACGGCCGCTACCGTTCTCACCTCATACTTGACGTCCCGCGGTCGGGCAAACACGAGCCCGATCGAACTGATATCTTCCTCGTCGGTTCCGATCGGGGTGTAATGTACTTGGAAAACGATTCGTGATCCGGCTCGCACACGCTTGGCCATACCCGCCGGAAACGGCTCGGCGCGAAGGCCGGGAACGTACGCGGCCAGAAATCCGCCTCGTTCGCCCGAGAGGCTGCGCACACCTTTGGGCTGGGCAAACACGAGCACATGATGTACGACACGGCGATTACCCGGCACCACTTCGGCCATCGAGATCCACTGATCCTCCTGGAACTTGGGGTCGACCACGAAGTACTGGTATTTGATGGTTCCCGTTCCGGCGACCCGGAAAGGACGGCCGGCCATGGGAATCACTCGGTCAGGTTTTCTCGGCAGCTGCCATCCCGTTACGTATTTCCGCTCGGCAGGCAGATCCGCCGCGTCTCCCTTCGGCGCACCGTCCGAGACCCATTGGTGAATCAACTGCTTTTCCTGATCGGTCATGCGACGATCATTTGAAAACGTCCCGTATTCCGAAGACGCATGCCAAGGCGGCATCCGCTGTTGTTCGACAACCTCGTCAATCATCTCCGCCCAACCAACGACCTCGTCGTAATCGGTCAGCTCAAATGGAGCGATCTCGCCTGCCCGGTGACACGACTCACAGCGATTCTGCAAGATGCGGCGAATTTGCCCGCAATAGGTGACGCCTCGATCGCGTGTTTTCTTGAATACACGGCCGATGTGGCACCCGACGACCTCCGTCTCGGTGATGGTCAACGGCTGCTGCTTGAGTAACGCGTCGACTGCCTGTTTCACGTAGTCGTTCCGGCTGTTGTCGCGTTGCGTCTCATACGTAAACTGATCGTCGAATCGTCCGTGATACCTCAACGTCCGTTTCGAGTCGAGGACGAAGACTTCGGGGGTTCGCGAAGCGCCCCACAAATCGGCCACTCGGTTGCCGGAGTCTCGCAGTATTGGGAAACGGATCCGGTGAGTGCGCGCGAAATGCTCCAATTCAGCCAGAGAATCTTGTTGGTTTGAGTCGATACCGAGCACCACGACTCCGGCCTCACCGTATTGGTCGGCCAACTCCTGCAGGCGCTTGGCATAGAGTTGCACAATTGGACATTCGGTTCCGAGAAAGACGACAACCAGCGCTTTTGCGTCCGTGAAACGATCAAGCGTCAAACGCTGCCCACGGAAATCCTGCAAAGAGAACGCCGGCATTTGCTGTCCCACCGGGAGGCACTTCACCGAATCCGGCTCGGCATCTCCCAGAAGCACACCGCACAATAACGTCACCGTCGCCAGCATGATCATCGACTCTTGCCCTGAGAAAGAAACAGACACGGGTAGGGACGGAAACTGACAGAATCAGACACGCCATCGCCAATTACCAGGAAGCAGTGTGCGGCCACGCATGAGCCACGACGACCATCATACTCCTCACCGCGTCCAATCGGTACCCGAGACCCTGTCATTGTGCGAGTTGCCTTACGCGGTCACTCGGTCGGCGCGTCCTCCCAGACGGATTCTCCCTGGTCAAGAGACCAGTCCATTCCAAAGTATCCGGCCGCCGCGACCGTTGCCTTGGTTGAAGCTGTTTCCGGTGTTCGCCATACGATGTAATCCGGGTAATGCACAAACGGAACAAATAGTGATACCGTCTGGCAACGCCGCATACCGAGTGGGCCGGTGGCTGCAACGGCAACAACGGAGGCCTGATCGCTCGATGGCCTCGGTCGGACAAAGAGCGTTGCAAGTCCATCGCCCTCAAGTCTCTTCTCTCCCACCGAAATCGATCCGTTGCGGACCTGGATGGGACTGTCGGCCAGCAGGGAATGCCATGCCGAGTTAGAATCTGCGTTGCCGTACAGGACGACCGTCCTGGACGGATCGTCGTTCGCCCGAAATTCAGTATCCGTGATGACGTCGACCGATGCGTTTCCCCGATACCAAAACGTCTCGGCGTCAAATCGTGCCTTGGCAGCCGTCCATCGGGCGTCATCGGCAGACCCGCGCGTACCGACGATGAACAGGAAACGGTGGCGCAGTTCGTCCTTTGGTGCTCCGTAGCGATGAGGACCCTTTCGATCAAGTGATGGCCGATCAATAACCGCCCACCGACCCTCCTCGTGTTGCAACCAGAGCTGCCGGCCGACTTCCGGCCGGGTAATCTCTTCGATCAGCTGCCCGTCCAATTCGACCGAAAGGGGCCCGGCCGAACGAAGAGGCGTCGGATCGAGTCTTAAGAGAGCGACGTTGTCGGTCGTGCCCCGAAAGCGGCCCTTGTTCGGCCAGATCATGATGTGCGCGCGGCTCACCGCATGCGCCCGATGCTGTTCATGGATACCGAGCCAGTAACAGTGGCTCGAGATACCTGGATTGACGGTGACAAATTCGACATCGCGTGTCGAGCCGACCGGGGGCAGGGCGTGACGAGCGAACATATCGTACATCGCCGGCCAGTCCATGCAGGTCGCACCCCCGTCGCCCAAATCATTGCTCCACCAATGCCGTTTGCCGGGCTCTTCATGAATCTGCCAATCGTGATGAAACTTACCGAGTGTTTCTGCCATGGTGCGTGCCTGGCTGACGGGCACGTTGTCGTCATCCTGGCCGTGCAAAATGTAGACTCCCTGGTGGCGAACGTTGTCTACCAGCTCCAGCGCGTCGCCCGCCTTACTCCCTCGATCGATTAGCTTCTCCATGGGCGTCTTGTCTTCGCCGGCGCGGCCCGGCCGACCATAACGGGCGTAAGAAATCCACCCGGCACTCGGGCCGATCGCAGCAAACTGATCGGGAAATGTCGTTCCAAGATGCCAGGCCCCATGCCCGCCCATGGAATGGCCTGTCAGATAAATGCGTGACGGATCGTGCGGCAGCGACCGCTTGGCCAGTGACAACACTTCCATTGCATCGGCCCGCCCGAAATCCTCCCAGTCGAATCCGAATTTTCGCCGATTCGTTGGAGCGACCAGGTGGACCCAGGTCTTGGTCGGGTATGAACTGCTCTGCCCGATCCCCGTAACGCCCGCTCCATGGCACGACAAGACAATACCGGCCCTGGAGGGATCGGACGCTGATCCGTCGGCCTGGCGAAGACCGTAGTATTGCACACTGTCGTCAATGGTACTGCGAAATGTCCGCTTCACGGCATCGGTCGACTTCCTGACACGCAACGTCAACTGCACCGACCCGTTATCTGTCAGCTGGTCGTCGGTTGTTCCCTTCTCGGGCGACGTTGTTCTTGAATTCAGTTCGGCCTCGTTGGCAGAATCGGTCCGTAGTGACAAGTGGATCACCGGTTCTTCGCCTTCGCGAACGATGGGCCCCTTGATGCGGAAAGGAACCTTGTGAATCGTCAGTGGCGCCAAATCCGGAACGGTCGTCACGGTTTTCTCGACTCCCTCACCCTGGCAAGCGATCTCCAGTCCCTTCACTCGGCGAGGCGAAGCGTTCACGACGATCACGGCGGCCCAATCGCCCACAGGCCGCCCCACCACCAGGTCCGGAAGCGTCGCGTCGGACGTCTCTAAGTAGACCCTGCGGGCCGGTTCCTTCAGTTCGACACGAAACCGCCCTCGTGGCGAGATCTTCATGAGTATTTCATTAATGCCTCGCCTTAGCAGCACCGGCAGGTAGACATAGCCGTGCCCGTACACATCACCGATCCGAGCTTCGCCGTTTACGTAAACAACGGATGTCCCGGGAGCGTGCAATACTCGGACGGACGACTCGTTGGATTTCACTCGCAGCAAGAGATAGCGACCGCGCGTGCCATCTGGGAGCCCGCCTTTCTCAGTTAACGTGACCTCTTGCCAGACCGCCGAGTTGCCCGCCGAATCCGTACTCGATTGACCGGCTTGAAACGGCAGTCCTACGGATCCTTGACGCATCACGGCGAGGGTCACCGAGTCGAATGCCGCCCGGCCGGAGCGACGGCGCATCTCACCTGGCAGCAAGAGGCCCTTCGCCGGAAGGGTCGGGTTGTCGGCGAGCATCTGATTGGGCGTTACCATGCAGGAAGCCAGTGCCGTCAGCAGGAGTACCGTGCCTCTCGCTTGTCGTCCGAGACGCCTTAAATGAAAATCGCGATGCATGGGGTTTCCAGTAGCCGGTAGAATCTGCGGCAATTGTCGGCGGTTGCAGCCGAGAGTGATGAAAGAAGCAGTGATGAAAGAAACAATGCGAGATTCACCGCGAAGAGCACGTGGGACGCGAGGGGGCGAGCGCGTACAGCTGAATCGCTCGATGTTTCCCGTTCCATGACCCTTCTGTTTCTCGCGGCGGAACAAAGAAGAAGACCGCCGATCGGGTCGAAGCCCGCGTTCGGCATCGTCACATTAGAACATTGGAACGAGTCATCCGCAACGGTCGCTCGGCCGTTTGGAAGGAGGGGCGCGTTGGGCCGCACCTCTGCGTCGCCATCGGGGGAATTTTTCTGGAAACTTCCGCCACAAATGATTGAGACGTGTTGGCGGAGAGCATACACTGACGGGAGTTACTTGGCGTTGTCGGAGAACCCACAGTCGAATGTTTATGAAAAGGGGATGCACATGAAGTCGTTTTCGTTCGTGATTGCCGTCGGGCTGATTTCCGCCCTGACGGTCAGCACAGCCGCTGCTGACGAGATTAAGGTGACGGGCGTGCACAATTGCTGCACAAAATGTTGTAAAGCGATTGGGGAAGCGCTCAAGAAAGTGGAAGGTGTGTCCGAGATTACGGTGCAGCCAAAGGAAACGGAGTTTACATTCCAAGCGTCGGACAACAAGGTCACGCGCAAAGCGCTTGGCGCGCTGGCTCGTGCCGGTATTCATGGCAAGGTGAACGGTGGCAAGGTCGAGTTCCCCAATCGATCGGGCGTCAAGGCCGGCAAGACCACTCGTCTCGCTCTCGTCGGCATCCATAATTGCTGTGCCGGTTGCTGCAAAGCAGCCAAGGAAGCAATTGCCAAGGTCGAGGGTGTCGAGGCCGACACGCTCAAGCCAAACGCCACCAAGTTCGTCGTGGAAGGGAACTTCGATGGCGAGGCGTTGATCAAGGCGATTAACGGAGCCGGTTTTTCGGTACGGAACGCCGATGCCCCTCGACGAGGCGGCAAGAAGAGGAAGAAGAAGAGCGACAAGTAGCGTGCGAAGACTGCGGTCGACAATCGAAAGCAGTCGGTCGGCGAATCTCATCGGGCGGACGGGCAGCTTGCTGCCACGACCGCCCGATTTCTATTTCCGCGCGAGTGCTCAAGGGGACCCGAAGTGATTCAACTAGTGCTTTGTCCATTTTTATTCTTGGGGTTGGCCAAATCCGAAATTGTCGCCACACCACGAGTTGCGCGACGGCCAACCCCAACGTTGAAAGTTGTCAAAGCACTCGTGAGAGCATGTCGAGTTCAGGCACTCGGCGGTCTGGCGATGTTCGCGGCCCTGTTGCTTGGCGTGATTGCCGGTCGTGCTGAAGACGGTTCGAACACGGTCCAACGGCTGCTCTATGTTGCTTCACCCGGCGTGCGCAATTATTTGCAGCACGGCGGGCATGGAATCCTCGTCTTCGATATCGATCATGGGCATCGATTCCTGAGGCGGATTCCGATCGGAGGGCTTGATGAACAGGGGAAGGCCTTGAACGTCAAGGGGATTTGCGCGAATGCCGCGACCGGGCGCGTCTATGTGAGCACTCTGCGACACTTGATGTGCCTCGATCTGATCACCGACAAACTGCTCTGGGAACGCACCTACCAGGGCGGTTGCGATCGGATGTCGATTTCTCCTGACGGCTCGACGATTTATCTTCCTTCCCTGGAAAAGGACCATTGGAAAGTGGTTGATGCCGGCGATGGGGATGTGTTGGCCAGGATCACGCCGAATTCGGGCGCGCACAACACCGTTTACGGTCTCGATGGGAGGTTCGTCTACATGGCTGGCCTCAAGTCGCCCGTCTTGTCGGTGGCTGAGACCGGGGGACATGCCATCGCCAAAACGGTCGGGCCATTCGCCGACCGTATACGGCCCTTCACGATCAATGGCCGTCAGACCATGTGCGTCGTCTGTGTCAATAACCTGTTGGGCTTTGAAATTGGCGACTTGAAAACAGGCAAAAAAACCTATCGTGTCGAGGTCGAGGGGTTTCAGGCGGGGAAAGTCAAGCGGCACGGGTGCCCCAGTCACGGGGTCGGTCTGACTCCGGACGAGAAAGAGATATGGGTGACCGACGGGGCCAATAGCCGACTGCACGTCTTTGACGCCACAGAGATGCCACCCCGTCAGGTGGCCAGTATCGCCCTGCGAGATCAACCGGGATGGGTGACATTCAGCCTGGACGGATCTCTGGCCTACCCTTCAACGGGTGATGTCATCGATACGGCAACTCGTAAAATCATCGCCACGTTGACCGACGAAGAAGGGCGGCAAGTTCAGAGCGAGAAGTTGCTGGAGATCGACTTTGAAGACGGAAAGCCGATTCGTACCGGCGATCAATTCGGCATCGGGAGAAAGACGGACTAGCCGACGATCGTGTCGACCATCGCGATCTTCGATTCTTTCGGCGGGACGCGTCTTCCGCGACGTGACCTATTGAGGTCGCTTCCAGAGTCCTTCGGGGATATGACGGCCGAGGAATCCGATGGCGGGAAACCGATATTCCTTATTGGTGATGTCAAAGTCGTGGTTGGTGAAACCCTGATTCAGTTTGACATTCAAGTAGGTGTACTCTTCGAGCAGGACAGGCTCGCCTCCCGGTTTTTCCGGCCAGTCGTGGGCGACGTAACGAGTGGGAATCTGCAGTTCGTTATCGATGTAGATTCGCACTCGATAAAACTCGTCATCAGGTCGGCGGCGAGTGTGCAGCACTTCGATCACCGTCGCCGGCCGATCGTTGATTGATGCATTTTTTCGAAAAGTGACCTTGCAATCGGCCCCACGTTTCTTCTCCTTTTCGCCCCGTTCGATCAACTTGACTGCCAGATTACGGAAACCGGCTTCGGTAATCGGATATCGCTGACCGCGCATCGCCAGGCCACCTTGCGGGTCTAGCTTCACGGTTCCGATGTAATCGGTGGCCGGTTCGTGCGCCAGCAACATGCCGTCGTGCTTGCCCTTAACGTAAAGTGCCTCACGTCCCTTCACACTCTCCG
Organism: uncultured Pirellulaceae bacterium; assembly: GCA_964395615.1. Lineage (GTDB taxonomy): Bacteria > Planctomycetota > Planctomycetia > Pirellulales > Pirellulaceae > CAYNDU01. The sequence continues at coordinate 18,439 of CAYNDU010000017.1, forward strand.
GCTTTACGAACCGCATGTAGACGCTGAACGGCTTCTCGCGCACCTTGACGATCGCGTACTCGAGTGGGCCCAGTTTTCCATCCACCCGTTCGCGTTTGAGAAAGTAGGCCGAGTAGTCGCGGATCCCATCCAATTTCTTGAGCGCCTGGCGGGCGTACTCAATGGCCGCGTCAAGCGAGTCCGGCTCGGCCGCAGTGAGCCGACCCGGGAGAGGCGTGGCGATGAGAAGGATCAGGACCGGTAGGGCGGCCCGTTTCACGAACTCTCGGCAGGTTAACGTTCTTCCGGACATTTCAGTTGACCTCGATCTGTTTTCTTCCTCCGACCTCCGGGCCGGCCGTGTCGCCAACCTATTACGAGTATATCGAATCAACCGATATTTGCGGAGAGGTCACCGTAAGGAGCCACGTGGACCTTTGAGATCGTGGTTAGTCCATGGGACTCGGAAAATCGATAAACCAGCAGCGATCGTCCCGGGTACGGCCGGCGATCTGTCCCGCGTAAGGGCCGACGAAGAGATCGACCGTCTCGTTCGCGTGAAGTTGAAATAATTGCCGCCCTGTCTTCACGTTCCAGACAATCAGTGGAACTCGACGACCGCAGGAAAAGAGCGTCTTCCCGTCTGCCGAGAATGCCAGGCACGACGGCGCGTGTCGTATCCCTTCCAGCGTTCTTTGGACCGTCAAAGTCGGCCAATTCCAGATCTTGACGCGACGATCTTCGCCGCTCGAAGCCATGCGAGTTCCCGTCGCGTCAAACGCCAGTCCCGAGACAGTGCCTTCGTGACGGCCGAACGTCGTCGGTTTGTCCGTCGGGATGGTGCGGAGATCCCATCGAACGAGGCGATTACCGTCTCCGGCGACCAGCCAACGGCCATCGGGCGAGACCAGCAGGCATTCAAGATTTTCGACTTTGTGCGTCTGCACGACCTGGCGACGAGCGACGTCGATGAATCCAATTTCCTCGCCATCGAAATCCACAATCAGCCACTGGCCGTCGGCCGTGAATTGAAATTTGCTCGCTCTTAGGTGGGTGCCCATTGACTCTCGGTGAACGCCGGTATCCAGATTTCCAAAGTACAACTCCGGCTCGACTCCCGCTACAACAAATGTTCCGCCGGTTCGAGTAACGGCCAATTGCCTTGCCTCCCGGATCGCTATGTCATCGAGATGCTGATAGGCATGCGTCGACAGGTTAATGATGCCCAGGGAATCGGGTCCGCTTACGAGTATCTTGTCGGAATCGGGTATGGGCGTTGCCGCGAGAACAGGCGAAGTGGCTGCGTAGTGTCCCTCATGTGCCTTGCCGCGATAGCGGGGAGCCCAGCGTCTCAGACTGCCGTCGCTACCGACCGAGGCCAGCCATCGACCGTCGGGCGAATAGGCCACGCCATAGATCCGTGACTCATGGGCTTGCCAGTGGAACGTACTGCGCGTCACCATATCGTCCGAAACATCCCGCTGCCGACCGTTTTCGAATGGACCAACGTGGAGCAGTCCGCCAGACCGAGTGCCGACCGTCAGCCAAGGAAGATGGGGGTCAAACGCAAGACACTCCACGGCGTCCAAGAGCGGCCGGTCGAGCACCAATTCACCTGTTTCGACCGACCAGACCAGGACGTGCCCCTCGATATCCCCCGCCGCCACGAGTCGACCGTCACTTGAAATCGAAACCGAGGTGAGGCGATCCTGGCGTTGCTGAAGGGTCCGAATCAACTCGCCAGTGGCCGGATTCCAGAGGCAGACCGTTTTGTCGCTTGACGCTGATGCCAGCAACTTTCCAGACGGGTCGAGCGTGATCGATTCGATGGTTCGGTTGTGGCCGAACAGTTGCCGAACCAGTTCACCGGACGATATGTCCCAGACAAAGACCGTCGCACTCTCCCCGCACGTGATAAGCCGAGTGTCGTCATCAAAAAACAGGGCGCAGAATAGCTTGGTTTCAGGATGTTCGAAGCGGGCCTGACATTGCCCGGACGTTAAGTCCCAGATGCAAGCCGAGCCGTCATCGCCGGACGTGACAACCGTTTCTCCGTTGCTGCCGAAGACGACGCTGTTCACCTCCCGTTGACCGGTTTTGAATGCACGGAGGATATCCAACGTTTCCGCGTCAAGAATGTACAGGGTCGCGTCCTGGCCGACGACGGCCAGCTCGGTGCCTTGCGGCGAGAACCGGGTAAAGTAGAGATTCGCGTCGGATACGTGCCGTTCGGTACGATCCGCTCGAACGTTGTCCCACAGCCAATACCACTCCCAGCCACGCAGGTCGAGTCGGTCCATGGCCGCTTCGGTTGAGCCTTGCTCGATGACACGAGTCGATTCGACGGCCACGGGCTTTCCATCCGTCAAACGATCCGTTTCCTCGACTCCCGGCTGCGGGATGTACCTCTGGAGCAGTTTGGTGGCGTACCGAACGTCGCCGTCTTTCCAGGCCTGGTGCGCCAGAGAGATGTCGTTGGCGTAGAGCTCGACCAGGAGCTTCTGCTCTCGTTCCTTGGCCGCGTGTTCCGCCGAAAGAGCGCGCGAACGCATATTCGTGGCATGGCCCAGTGTCTCTTCCAAGATCTGGTGGTGCCACATACCCGCGATGATGGCTACCAGGAAAGCCAAATGAGCGAAGATGGCTAATCCGGCCTGGGCCGGACGTCGCCGCGCCCATTTCATGACTCGCCTCGGCAATCCGATCGGTCGAGCCGACGTAGGATGCCCCTGCAGAAATCGCTGCAAGTCGTCTGCGAGTTGTCCACATGATGCATAGCGTTGCTCGCGCAATCGACCCATGGCCCGCATGCAGATCGATTCCAAGTCGCGCGGAATCTCCCGACGCAGACGCCGAGGCGACACGGCGTCCCCCTCCTGAACGGCCGCCAGCGTCGCGGCCAGCGTCGGACGATCAAAGGCCGACTTTCCCGTCAGCAACTCGTACAGAAGGCCGCCAAGCGCATAGACATCCGTCCTGGGGCCGAGCAGCTGCCGCTCGCCTCGAGCCTGCTCGGGCGCCATGTACGCTGCCGTGCCAAAGGCCACGCCCGTTTGGAATAAGGACTTGCCTTCATCCTCGATTTGCGCCAAACCAAAGTCGGAGATCCGACAGATATAGGGAAAACCGCTTTCCACCGGCTGCCCCTGAGAATCCTCGGTACTCAATCGATCAAGAAGAACATTTCCCGGCTTCAAGTCGCGGTGTAGAATACCCCGGTCATGGGCATGCTGCATGGCCATCGACAGTTGAATCATGATGCGTGCGGCCAGCCGAACCGGAACCGGTCGGTCACGGCCCTTCAACCATTCGGCCAACGTCGGTCCCTCGCAATACTGCGTCGCAATGTAACAGACGTCGCTAATCTCACCGGACTCGTAAACCGCCACAATGTTCGGGTGTCGCAACTGCCCCGACGCCTGTGCCTCGCGAATGAACTGCTCGCGGGTGGTTTGCTGAGTCAGCAAGCCCGGGTGTGGCACCTTAAAGGCGATCTTTCGGCGAAGAAGGGGATCGTTGGCCAGATAAACACGCCCCATTCCCCCCACACCCAACAGCCCGACGATCTCGAATCGACCGACTTGCTCCGGCGTCTTGGACGTCAGTTGCTGCGGTGCAACGCCCTCGATACGAGTAACGGCCTGGCTCTCCTTGTCGCCGGGCTCCGCAGCATGCCGTTCATTCTCGATCACGGCGCCGGTTGCCGCATTACCGACCTGGTCGGCCCTCGGTGCATCCGCCGGAATTGCCGCAAAGTCGGCACCGGTCAACTCGCGGCATAGCAGCTGATCGAGCCAAACTTGCCACAACTCCCAGGAGGCGTCGGTAAACGTGTGAACCTCTCGCCGAACTGCCTCCAGGACCGACTCGGTCAATGCTGTCGCATCCATTTCATCTTCGGTCCCCGTCACGAACAATCGAGCGCACGATTGTTCCAGCACACCACGGCTGAGGCCTATCAGATCGGGCCAGGCACCGGTGTCTCCGGCTCGCACGCGCATGAGTAGCTGCGCGAACGGGAAACACCCATTCGGGTCGTCAGCAAATGGCGGATCGATATCGTGCACGGCCAGAACCTCGAAGCTCGTGGTGCGTTGAACCCCGGAGAACGGTTTCTCCCTCTTGTAGCAGCAGAGTCACACCGCTGCCCCGTGCGGTCAATCAGTTGTTCGATAAGATCCCGTGATGAGAAATCCGGAACACCGTCCGGACCGGTACGCCGGAAGCGAACACGCCCCGTCGTACAAATCGCCGGCCCGCCATCGTAATGGCCCGCCATCGTAATGGCCCGCCTGGGTGACGGCCGTCCACTAGATTCCCGTTCGCACCGACCCGACGCACCATTATCGACCCGAACAGCCCAAAGGCAAGTATTTTCGCGGCGAGATACGGTCCGAAGGACGCGTTGTGCCAGGGCGTGGAACGATGGCCCTTTCGTTTACCTGGCCCGCCGCCACCGACCGGGAATTGGACGGCCGTCTCCAATTTAAATCGCCGAAGGACCTTCGCACCACAAACTCCTACGAAAAAAGGCTGAGCGGCCATTAACCGGGATTATTCACTGGAGTTTCCATTATCAGTTTAACGTTAGGAACAGCAGCGACTTGCGTGTATGTTGCCCAAAACACCACGCACCATGTGGCGCATGGTTCGCACGCGCCAATGGGAAGCGGTTGTGACGTGCCGAATAGGGAATGCGGAATCGGGCATGCGGAATGCGGAAGTCACACTCAACGGTCATCGGTGTCTCGGGGACGTGAGTCTGTTCAGATCGATGTATGACACGAAGAGCTTCTTGAGCTCGACTCACGATTTCCGCTTGCCCGTTTTTGCAGTGGCGATCGACCTGACAGTGATCGCGATCAATTCGTCGCTCTCATCGAGTAACGGAGACAGTCGAGATTCAGGCAACAGATCGGCGCAAGTGATCATTTCAAGCCAGCATTGCGATTCGCGCAGCTCCTTTTCGCAAATCCCCATCTTGTGGATGAAATCCTCTTTACTCTCGGAGGCCTCGTCAAAGGGGGAGATGAGCAATTGACATGTCACCGGTGAATTCACTTTGGGTCGGCACCGGCGGAACCGGCAAGCGCCTTGGCTGTGGCGTCGATGATCGCCTGAGACGTGATGGTCGCGCCGGTCGTTGCATCAACGCCCTTCAACCCCTGTTTTGCAATGATCCGGCGGGGAGTATCGGTGAGCGACGAAAAATACTGCTTGTCGTGGTGTTTCGTCACTCGAACGGAAATGACCCGGCCACCGGCGACGGTCACCTCGACAGTGAGATCGGCGACGTACGCGAGACTGGTCCCGAAGTACGTTCCATCGGGCACCCTGGCGATGTCGAGTGTCTCGAACGTCTTGATATTCTGGACGGCCGTTTGTGCACGCCGGCGAATGCGTTGGCGAATCGGGTCCTTCTGTTTCTTTCCGCCGATTCGGGTGGAGACATCGGGAAGGTCGGTAACGAGTTCGATCAGAAGAATGGCCTCTCACGGAGTCACAGAGGCACGGAG
>CAYNDU010000018.1:0-23028 GCA_964395615.1 uncultured Pirellulaceae bacterium
CAGCTAGCAAACCTCTTTTACAGCAAGACGTTGCGTCGACATGCCCGGTTGTCATCGCTGGCCTGAAATGGTATTCTCTCGGGCGGTAATTGGCTCCAATTCTGACGGTTCCTCCGGACGCCTGCGGATCACCTTCGGCACGCAGTCGGTGAGCTGGCCGTTCTTGTTTGAAAGGACTCTGCATTGCCCTCCGATGAAGTGCCCCCTAATGGCCCGCAAGAGCCGCCGGTGCCGCCGACCGACGACAACCTTGAATCAGGAGAAGGCGGATCGGCGACGGACATGCCGATCGAGGAAGAGCTGAAGCAGAGCTACCTGACCTATGCGATGAGCGTGATTGTCAGCCGGGCGTTGCCGGACGTTCGGGACGGGCTCAAGCCATCTCAACGGCGTATTCTGGTGGCGATGAACGACCTGAACTTGGGTCCGGGTGCAAGTCGAGTGAAGTGCGCCAAGATATCTGGTGACACGAGCGGCAATTATCACCCGCACGGCGAAAGCGTGATCTATCCCACGCTGGTGCGCATGGCTCAGGAATGGAATATGGGCCACGTGTTAATCGACAAGCAGGGCAATTTTGGCTCGATTGCCGGTCTCCCGCCTGCGGCCATGCGGTACACCGAGGCTCGCCTGTCTCCCGTCGCGGCTCAGATGCTCGAAGATCTGCCATTGGACACGGTCGATTTTGCTCCGACTTACGACGAGAGCCGATTGGAGCCGACCGTTCTTCCATCGAAGTTCCCGAACTTGTTGGTAAACGGCGCGACGGGAATCGCGGTCGGGATGGCCACCTCGATCCCTCCGCACAACTTACGCGAGGTTTGCGACGCGTTGGTCCGAGTGATCGACGATCCGGAAGTTACGTTGTTTCAGTTGCTCGACATCGTCACCGGACCCGATTTTCCAACGGGGGGCATCATCTGCGGTCGGGGAGGCATTCGGCGCGCCTACCTTACCGGTCGCAGCACGATCGTCGTCCGGGCACGGGCCGAGATCGAGCAGCGGGACAAGAACCGCTCGCGGATTGTCGTCCGCGAGATTCCCTACCAGCAATTTCGGGACCGCGTAATTGACCGCATCGCCGGGCTGGTTCAATCGGGGCGGATCAAGGGAATCTCGGCGATTCGAGACGAGAGCGATTTGAAGGAGCCGGTGCGACTGGTTATCGACTTGAAGCGGGACGCCGATCCCGATGTCGTGCTGAACCAGCTGTACCAGTTTTCGCCCCTGCAGGATTCGTTCTCGATGATCTTTCTCGCGCTGGTCGACGGCAAACCGCGCGAGTTGAATTTACGGGAGATGCTCGACGAGTTCATTCGTCATCGAGTGACGGTGATACGCCGCCGCACCCAGTTCCTTTTGGCCAAGTGCCGGCGACGCAAGCACACGGTTGAAGGCCTGTTGCTGGCTCTGGCCAACATTGACGAGATCATTCGGATTATTCGAGGTTCACGGACTCAGGCCGAGGCCAAGTCGGGCTTGATGGGTGTGGCCTGTCCGGCAGCCATGATGGCCCGTGCGCTCGGCGAGAACGGTTTTCGGAACTTTCAGGAAGAGCGGGGAGAGGCTGACGAGTACACGCTGACCGCCGTCCAATCCGACGCCATCCTGCGCATGACGCTCGGCCATCTGGTCAATCTTGAGCAGGAGCGGCTGGCGGGCGAGCACCAGAAGTTACTTGACGAGATTTCCGGTCACCGCGAATTGTTGTCGGATCGTCAAAACATCTTGGCCGTTGTCAAGGCGGACCTGGAGTTGATTCGGACGAAGTTCGGGCGTGACCGACGTACGGAGATCAGTGGTGAAGAGCTGGGAAATATTGACCTGGAAGATCTGATCACTGAAGAGACGATGGTCGTGTCGATCAGCCATCGTGGTTATATCAAACGTACACCCAGCAGCGTCTATCGTGCGCAGCGCCGAGGAGGCAAGGGACTCAAGGGCGCCTCGACCGATGATGAGGATCCCATCGAACATTTGTTCGTGGCCAGCACGCACGCATATCTGCTCTTCTTCACCAATCGCGGCAAGGTCTATTGGCAGAAGGTCTACGAGCTGCCGCAACTGGGTCGAGAGAGTCGCGGTCGAGCCATCGTCAACCTGCTGAATCTGGCGCCGGACGAGAAGATCGCCGATTGCCGCGCCGTGCGGGACTTTGACCTGCCGGGCCACTTCCTGATGATGGCCACGCGGAGCGGTCTGATCAAGAAGACGAGCCTCGAGTCATACAGTCGGCCGAAGCGGGGCGGTATCATCGCCATCAAGTTGCGTGACGATGACGAACTGGTCGACGTCATTGTCTGCAAGCCGGGTGACGAAGTCGTGCTGGCCACGGCCCAGGGCATGGCGATCCGGTTCGCACAGGAAGACGCTCGTCCAATGGGCCGCAATACATCGGGTGTCAAGGGAATCAACCTGCAGGTCAACGACGAGCTTGTCGGGATGGTAACTGCCGATCCGGGCGCGGCGCTGCTTACGGCTTGCGAGCACGGTTACGGCAAGCGGACCCCATTCGGGTTCGGCGGCAGCGCACCAGAATCCGGCGACGAGGACAGCGTGTCGGGCATGCGTTATCGCTTGCAACGACGTGGCGGCAAGGGCCTGCGCGATATCAAGACTACGGCACGAAACGGCCGGGTCGTCGGTATCGTACGTGTCTACACGGATGATGAAATCCTGATGATGACCGCCCGAGGCAAATTGCAGCGAGTGGCCGTCGATGAGATTCGTGAAATCGGTCGAAATACACAAGGCGTGCGCATCATGACCTTGGATGCCGACGATTCACTGGCTGCCGTGGTCCGCGTGCCAAAAGAGGAAAACGGCGATGAAGTGATCGAGGGAGATCGCTCGCAGAATCATCCGGTGAGCGAGGCCCCTCTCGCGGAAGAGGGGCAGGAAGAACAGGATGTTCCGAATGAACAAGAAGCCGACGAAGGGGTGCCGCCGGATCGCCCCACGATCGATTCGTCTGACAGTGAATCCGACGAATCGCAACAGGACCCGGAATCGGACAACTGAATCCGATGAACGTTCGCTCGTGATCTTCACCGGCCGGGCCTCGGCCGGTCGAACGTCGCAGAAAGAAAGGCGATGGATCGAGGCCGACAACAGGGCAGAATCGCGGACGGAAACCACTTTTTGGAGGAGTACAACGAGTGACGAAACGAGCATTGATCACGGGAATCACGGGACAGGATGGGGCCTACCTGGCCGAACTCCTTTTGGACAAGGGATACGAGGTCCATGGGATGGTGCGGCGCAGCAGCTCGGAGAACTTCGAACGCATTCATCACCTGAGAGACCGCATCTCGCTACACCAGGCGGATCTCCTCGATCAACTCTCCATCGTGCGACTGGTCGAAGAAACGGGCCCCCACGAACTCTATAACCTGGCCGCACAGAGTTTCGTGCCGACCAGCTTCGATCAACCGCTGCTGACCGGTGAATTCACCGCACTCGGTGTAACTCGTGTGCTGGAGGCTGTTCGCCAGGTCGATCGTTCGATTCGATTCTACCAGGCCAGCAGCAGCGAAATGTTCGGAAAAGTGCGCGAGGAACCTCAGTCGGAAAACACTCCATTCTGGCCACGCAGCCCCTACGGAGCAGCCAAGGTCTACGGCCACTGGATCACGGTAAACTACCGAGAAAGTTATGACCTGTTTGCGTGTAGCGGCATTCTCTTCAACCATGAGAGCCCACTGAGGGGCCTGGAGTTTGTGACTCGCAAGATTACCGATGCCGTGGCGCGCATTAAACTGGGCTCGCAAAAGGAACTCCGATTGGGCAACCTCGATGCCCAACGAGATTGGGGATTCTCGGGCGACTATGTCCGAGCCATGTGGCTGATGCTCAATGCCGATGAACCGGATGATTTCGTCATCTCGACCGGTGAAAAACACTCGGTGCGCGAATTCGCTCAAATTGCCTTCGGTCATGTCGAATTGGACTACGAAAAGTATATCGTAATCGACCCACGGTTCATTCGACCGGCTGACGTCATGACCCTGTGCGGCGATTGCACAAAAGCTCGAGAAAAACTCGGCTGGCAACCGGAAGTTTCCTTTGAGCAGCTGGTGCGAATGATGGTCGATAGTGACCTGCAGCGAGTGGCGAAGGAAATCGCGTGAATGCGCTGATTACCGGAATCTCGGGGTTCGTCGGGCTATACCTGTCCGAACATTTACTGGCATCCGGTGACCGCGTTCTGGGCTGCGAACCGGACGGCCGTTGGAATGCGCCTGCGCCGCCCGTAGTCAGGCGATCAGTCGATCTCGTCTGCTGGGACCTGACTGAGCCGTTGCAGGACGAGGCACGACGACGCATCGAAGCGTTTTCCCCTGATTGCATCTACCATTTGGCGGCGATCAGTATCCCGTCCGTATGTGGTGGCGCCGAACCATCGGATTTGGCTCAGCGCGTTAATGTTGAGGGAACGCAGGTCGTGCTCGATCTGGCCGCTACCCTCGATCCTTCACCTCGGACCCTCGTGACGAGCAGTTCGCACGTCTACGCGCCCGTGTCCGCCTCTTCACCGGTCGTCGCGGAAACGGCCCCGCTGGGGCCGGTAAATGGGTACGGCAAGACAAAATGGCTCGCTGAACAACGGTGTCGTCAGGCCGCGGACAAAGGCCAGCCGATCATCGTGGTCCGCGCATTCCAACACAGCGGTCCGCGGCAGCTGCCTATGTTCATGTTACCTGAATGGTGCCGGCAATTCGCCGACCCGAATTGCGACGAGGTCCAGGTGATTACGCTCGACAGCCATATCGATCTGAGCGACGTACGGGATGTTGTACGCGCCTATCGAGGACTCATCGAAAACCAATGCCAGGGGCTGTTCAATGTCGGCAGCGGAGCGAGCACGCGCAGCGGTGACGTGTTCGAGGAACTTCAACAACTGACCGGCCTGAGCCCGACCGTCGTTGAATCCCGACCCGGGTTTCGCCAGCAGCCGATTGCCGATATTTCGCGACTCATATCGGCCACCGACTGGCGTCCGGAGATTCCATTGACCCGCACGATCGCCGATAGTCTTGCATTTTACCGCGAGCAAGGCGTCTGAAGTACGGCGCCAAGTCGCCTTTGGGTGATATACTTGCCCAACTGAGCTCAAGAATCGCGGTCCCCGAGCGGACGAACTCGCGGGACCTCGGCCCCAATGGACAACTCGATACGAGAAGAGGTTGCAGATGAAGATCGCTATCGTCGGTACCGGATATGTCGGCCTGGTAACGGGCACCTGTTTTGCCGATAGCGGGAATGACGTCACCTGTATCGATATTGACGAAGAAAAGATTGAGCAGCTGTCGCAAGGCAAGATTCCCATCTACGAGCCGGGGCTCGCCGAACTGGTCCTGCGGAATGCGGCCGCCGGAAGACTCCACTTCACCACTCAGATCGGACCCGCCGTGTCACAGGCCCAATTGGTCTATCTCGCGGTTGGAACACCGTCGGCTTCCGACGGTGCCGCGGATCTCACCGCCCTGTTTATCGTGGTCGACCAGATCGCTCCCCATCTCGGTCCGGATGCGGTCGTCGTGATCAAGAGCACGGTGCCGGTCGGCACAAACTCGCAAGTTGCCGAGCGGCTTCAGGCCACCACGGGTCGCGACTGCGACGTCGCCAGCAATCCCGAATTCCTCAAGGAAGGCGCTGCGATTAACGATTTCATGTTCCCTGACCGCGTCGTCATCGGAGCTCGTCGGCAGGAAGTGGCCGACCTGCTCAGCGAATTGTACGCTCCGTTCCTGCGGACCGATAAACCATTCCTGGTCATGTCGCCTGAAAGCGCCGAAATGACCAAGTATGTCGCCAACGCGCTCCTGTCGACCAAAATCAGCTTCATCAACGAAATGGCCAATCTCTGCGAACGAATGCGGGCCGATGTCAATGACGTTCGACGGGGAATCGGACATGATCGGCGAATCGGTTTCGCCTTCCTGTTCCCTGGCGCGGGGTACGGCGGCAGCTGTTTTCCCAAGGATGTACGTGCTCTGGCAATGATGGAACGCCAGTGCGACCTGGAACCGCAAATCATGCAGGCCGTCGACGATGTGAACCAACGCCAGAAATACGTTCTGATCGAGAAGATCCGCCGGCACTTTGACGGAAAACTGGCCGGAAAGAACATCGCGCTGTGGGGACTCGCCTTTAAACCTCGGACCGATGATATCCGTGAAGCTCCTGCCCTGGTCCTGATCGACCAACTGCTCGAAGCGGGCGCATTGGTTCGTGTGCACGATCCCGAGGCGATGGAAAATACCCGCGCCATCTACGGCGACCAACTGCTTTACGGCGCCAACCCACTCGATGTACTCGTCGAAGCCGATGCACTAGCCATTAACACAGAATGGAGCGAGTTTCGTAACCCTGACTTCTCCGATCTGCACAACCGAATGGCTCAACCCGTCGTGTTCGACGGTCGCAATCTCTACGACCCGAACCAAATGGCCGAAGCCGGATTCACCTATTACTCCATCGGGCGGCAGATGGTCCGTCCGCCAGAAACCAGTTGAAACTCGTTATTCTCAGCCTGGCCGTTGCGCGTATCGCCGAAATTCCTGCTCGTCCAAGAACAGAGCCTGTTGTTTGAGCTGGAACACGAACCGCGTTTCTTCGCCCCCGGTCGCCGGATCGTCTCGACGCCAACCGAAACAAGTCAACAAGCGTTCAAACTGATCAGCCGGGCATTTTCCGGCCAAGTCGATCCGAAACAGTCGCTCATCCAGATCGTACAGGTAGCCGTCGACCTGCCAGGAAGACTCCGCTTGCCCACCCTGTCCGGACACCCAGACAAATGCTCCGTCAGGTTCCACGAACATGCGAGGCAAGCGTGCCAGGCAGTCCATCGCATGCTCAAATGTCGCCGGCAGCCGTCGATGAAGTTGCCGGGGATCTATCTCCAGCCGCTTGTAGTTGACGCCGTGAAGCGCGACCGGAACCTGACTCGGCCGATCAGGCGGCCATGCATGGATCGATACCTGAAACTCGTACATACATCTCCTCTCGGCTCGGCGCCGCCTCCGTACATCGACGGGGAACGCTATTCGGTCCGCAGACCCTCTCGCTTGCCGCCCTCTCGCTTGCCGCCCACGATCGCTCCCGTCAAATAGCGCCGAGTGCGAAAGACGCTGCTTCGAATTGCGAATGGCGGGCGCTCCTGGTAACAGGGCGCTCTTGGTAACAGGGCGCTCTCGATCGCAGGGCGCTCCTGGGCGCTGCGCGCTCCCGGCCACCGCAATTGTAGCGATTGCACGGAGTTTACCGAGCCCCTGGGGACGCCATGCGGTGTCTCCAAGCGTGACTTGCTTCGACCGGAGCTCGGCCGATTGACCCGAATGGTCGCCTCGTGACGACTTTTTGGGCAGGATGCTGCTCTTTGTGCAGAAAACAACTTGCTGTCGGGGGGCCTCGGCCGCGCGCAACCGAACAAGTCCTATGCTTTTGGTGGATACCGCCCTGCGCTTGGGCCACAGTCTCTTATGACCGCTCAATCGCAAATAGCAAAAGACCCGCAAACATGATCACGCCGCAGGATACGGCCGAATTCAAATCACAGAATACGCTCTAGAAGGGCCAGTAGCTCACTACTCATGACCGACTCGACCTGGTTGCTTAGCGGCCAGATTCGCGAGGACGAGCCGGTGCGCGATATTGCCATTAACGCGTCACCCTTCCAAATCGGCCGCCGTTCCGATCTTGCCTTCAGCCTCCCAAGTCCGACCGTCTCTAATGTCCATGCGGAGGTCATCGAGAGGGACGGGCAGTTGTTCCTGCATGACCTGGGAAGCACAAACGGTACATTCGTCAACGGGGAACGCGTGTTTGACGAGCAGCCGTTGCACGAAGGCGACTTGATACAGTTCGCCACGGTCGTGTTTCGACTCAAACGCCAGGACGCGGTGTCCGGCGCTGCGACCGTCCGGGGCGGCGGGTGCGATCGGGCCATGGCTCTGATCCAGTTCGATCGGCTGATCAGTGAACGGGCCGTGGTCCCCTTCTTCCAGCCGATTGTCAAATCGACCGACGCCAGCGCCATCGGTTACGAAGTACTCGGAAGAAGTCATCTGTTCGGCCTCAAGACACCTAATGTCATGTTTCAGGCCGCTTCTCAATTGAATCTCGAGTCCGAGCTGAGTCGGTTATGCCGCTGGGTTGGCCTGGAGGCAAGCAAGGGCATGGAGGGCGTCCCGCACCTCTTCCTGAATACCCACCCGTCGGAATTGACCGAAATCGACGTTCTTGAACTTTCACTCCAGGAACTGCGAGAAGCCTACCCCACCCACCAGCTCACTTTGGAGATCCACGAAGCGGCGGTGACCGACCCGAGCACGATGCGTCGGCTTCGAGTTCAACTGGACTCACTCAATATGGGATTGGCGTACGATGATTTCGGCGCCGGTCAGGCTCGACTGATCGAGTTGGCCGAAGTACCGCCCAACTACCTTAAATTCGACATCAAGCTGGTCAAGGATATCGATAAAGCGTCCACTCAACGCCAACACATGCTCGGCAGCCTCGTGAAGATGGTCAGCGAGCTGGGCATTTCACCGCTGGCCGAAGGACTCGAAACTCAGGCCGAGGCGGAAACTTGCATCGACTTGGGCTTTGAACTGAACCAGGGATTCTACTACGGAAAACCGGTCCCGGTCGATGTTCTCGGCAAACGCTCGTCCGGCTGAACCGAGCCTACCTTGCCCTGACCTCTCCAGGGCCTCGTGATCTTCCTTCCTCTCCGTGACTCTGGGTCTGTGTGAGAAAAAAGCGAGCCGAAGTAAGACCCGCCGCTTTTGCAAACGCCGGTAACGGCCCGTAATCACTGTCCGGAAGCGTCCAGTGATTTGAATTGCTTCCCAATGGTCCAACCCGAATTTTGGTCCTTCCTGAATTCGTACGCACCGACATCCGATGCCTTCTTTCGGACTCTTCCGGAAAAATCATCGGGCACCGAGTAACGGTCCGTGGCATGGCCGATCAGGACCGAGCCGGCCCGTGGCCGATACGCCTCGGTCAGGTCGTTTGACCGACGACCGGTGCCCCTCCATTCCGATGTCAGGGGTCTCCGCCCGAGACCATCGAAACGTCCGCTGCCGAGATTCCCCGCCAATGCCACGAGATCGTTGGACGACCGGCCCAACAGCAATCGGACCGCGGTTCCATCCTGTGGCACGTATAACGCGTTGTTGGCAAGAACGACCGGCCCCGTCAACGCCTGACGATCGGATGTCGCGATACGAATGGCCGCGCGATCGCGACGATTCCCAATCACCGTATTATGCGTGATGACGAGGTCGCCGACCTGAGCACTTTGATGTGGCTGGCTGTGAACGCCGTCGCCACGATTGTTGAACACGATGTTATTGCGAATCACGGCTTCGGCCGCCGCCTGAATACCATGATCATTCGAATTCCAGATGACGTTTCTCTCGATCAGGTTGGGGGCCTTTCCATCCGTACCGTACACAATAATCCCAGGGTAGTTCGTATCGTGAATAACATTGTCACGGACGACGTTGTGATAGCTGCCGTCTTTGATCTCAATGCCGTCACCTTGCAAAACGGAATCACCCTTCAAGTCATGTATGTAGTTCCCCTCAATCCGACTGTCGAAAAGGTAACCCGCGGTCGACCCGTCCGGCTTGTTGTTCACGCCCAAGTAGAATCCTTCGGCGTGCCCGGATGTATGGTGGATGTGGTTATGACGGAACACGAGTCCTTCGTATACATTTCCAGGTGAATTCGCCGTAACCGCCGGTCCACCCACATGATGGATGTGCATCTGCTCGATCGTCACGAAGCGGCATGGTCCGCGACGATCCTTCATCAATCGAATACCTGTCGAACCACCCGTGATCTCGATCCCTCGCAGGATCAGGTACTGGGCCCCCTCGATGTTAATCGTATTCTGCGAATCATTCGGACGGTGAAGTACGGCCCGTTGGCCTTCGGCGGCGCGGATCGTGATCGGTTGGCCGGCTGTGCCACGGTGCCCCATCACCAGCCGGCGAGCGTCCCGGTACTCCCCCGCTCCCAGAATAACCTCATCGCCGGGCTTCAATGCGCTGCCCGCTATTCGCCGAAACCAATCGCCGCGAGGCGTCAGGCGATAGACGGTCGCCTGACCGGTCGAGACAATCATCATCACGATCAAGGCGACCGTACTGACCCGAGCTGACCAACCATTCATCGCTTCGTCTCCCTGTGATTACGCGCGCTCCTCCGTTGCCGAGACCAGGCCGAGATCGGCGAATTCGTTCTTCGTTTTAGCATAACTGCCACGTATTGTGGTCTAGTCGCAATCGTTCGGCGAGCGTCAATCATTGGTGCCCGGGTTGGCTTTCACGTATCCGGGCGCTAAGTTATCCAGGAGCGTAACGTCAGGAAGCCGTGTCATCCAACGATCGTCATGCGAATCTTGGCCCTCGCCCCATACTGAGTCGGATTTTCGTACGGTGGTTCCAGAGATCCCATGTCCCGCCCCTCAACAAACAACGACCGTCCAACCGAATGGACCAGTATGGAAACGAGTTTCCTGCCTGGAACCGAGATAGAATGCGTCCGACCGGTCGTGTCACGTGGCAGATTTACCGACGTGCTGTTCGATTTTGATGGTACGTTGAGTCTGATCCGCGAGGGCTGGCCGGACGTCATGATTCCGATGATGGTCGAGGTGCTGCACGGCGTCGGGACGCAAGAATCTGCCGAAATGCTACAAGGCCTGGTCCGAGACTTCGTCATGGAGCTGAACGGTAAGCAGACCATTTATCAGATGATGCGACTGGTTGCGGAAGTCGAGCGGAGGGGAGGAAAGGCTCGGCCTCCATTAGAATACAAGCAAATCTACCATGAACGGCTGATGAGCAAGATCGGCTCGCGCCGCGCCGCTCTTCGTGACAATGACGTTGCTTCGGACGAGATGCTCGTACCCGGCAGCCGCCAACTGCTAACTGCTTTGCAGGCGAAAGAAATCCGGATGTATCTGGCCAGCGGCACCGACGAACACTTCGTTCGCGAAGAAGTTGAGTTGTTGAACCTGGCGCCGTTCTTCGGCGACCGAGTGTATGGAGCTCGCGACGATTTTCAGTCATTTTCCAAGTCCATGGTCATACAACGCATTGTGAAAGAAAACGCTATTGGTGGAGATCAACTGCTCGGATTCGGCGACGGTTACGTCGAAATCGAAAACATCAAGTCCGCGGGTGGTACGGCCGTGGCCGTGGCGAGTGACGAGAAGAACCGAGGTGGTCGCGTCGATCCATGGAAACGCGAACGCCTGATCGGTGTTGGCGCAGATCTCGTCATTGCCGATTACCACGAACAGAACAGGTTGATTGATTTCCTGTTCCCCAATTGAACCGAGACTCTGACCTGAGCCGATGAGGCGGGAACCACGCGAACGATGGCATACCAACGGTTGGACCGCACGAAAGTCAAGATGGAATCGCTGGACCTTCGCGATCACCAGAAGGACATTGAGCAGATCCGTGTAACGCCCGACCAGCGGCCGGAGACCTTGTCCCCTCACGTCAATTCAATGATCGCCGACACGGCCTTGCAAATTCAAACCGCGCGAAACCTCGATCACCCCGTCATGCTCACATTCGGTGCCCACACCATCAAGAATGGTCTCGCACCGGTACTGATCGACTTGCTCCAGTCAGGTTGGATCACTCACCTGTCGACAAACGGCGCAGGAATCATTCATGACTGGGAATTCGCGTTTCAAGGTAAGAGTTGTGAAGACGTACGTCAGATGGTCCGGCAAGGTCGATTCGGGAATTGGGAGGAAACGGGGTTCTGGATCAACCTGGCGTTGGCTGTCGGGGCTTATGAGAACCGGGGATATGGCGAGTCGATTGGGGCGCTCATTGAGCGGGAAGGACTGCAGATTCCAGAACCGGGTACTCTTGTAGCCGAGGTCCAGGCAACTCTCTCTGATAACGCGCAGCAGTCGGCGGCTGCCGCCGATCTACTGGCCATCGTTCGGGATTTCGAGCTTGCACCCGGGTGGCACGTCGTGCCTCACCGATGGAAAGCCGACAGCATTCAAGCGGCGGCCTTTGCGGCCGGTATCCCGTTCACCGGACACCCGATGATCGGGCACGATATCATTTACAATCATCCCATGAACCGAGGGGCCGCCGTCGGGAGAACGGCCGAACGCGATTTCTTGACGTTTGCAGAAAGTGTCACTCGATTGGAGGGCGGCGTCTACTTGTCCGTAGGATCGGCGATCATGAGCCCGATGGTCTTCGAAAAATCCCTGTCGATGGCACAAAACCTGGCCCTGCAGCAAGGTCAACCGATGAGCCATTACTATCTCTTGATCGTCGACCTGGCCTCGTCCACGTGGGATTGGACACAAGGCGAACCACCCGAGGGAAATCCCGCCTATTACCTGCGTTACAATAAGACGTTCAGTCGAATGGGGGGAACCATGCGCTATCTGACGTGTGATAATCGTGATTTCCTACTTACGTTGCGACGTTGCTTGCAAATGGAGTCCTGACGATGCGTCAGGTTGCGATGACCTGCGACCGGTTACAGGCACTCGTCGACCGGTTCCCCGAGGCACACATAGCCGTCGTCGGCGATTTCTTTCTGGACAAGTACCTCGACGTTGAGCCGGCACTCGTCGAGGCGAGCATTGAGACGGGAAAACCGGCGCACCAGGTGATCGATCAGCGCTGCTATCCCGGCGCAGCGGGGACGATCGTCAACAATCTGGCGCGGTTGGAGGCAGGCCAGGTGGATGCTGTCGGTTTCACGGGCGACGATGGGGAAGCCTATGAACTGCGCCGAGCACTGGACCAGCTCGGCTGCTCGACCGATCGCCTACATCGTTCGTCGAACCGCTGGACACCCACCTACCTGAAACCTCGAGACGCTTGCTCTTCGAGACTGAACGCTGAACACTCACGGTACGACACAAAAAACCGCACCGTGACACCCGCCTCGCTGGAAAACCACGTGACCGCTTCCGTGGACGAATTGCTTGGCGAACTCGATGCCGTCATCGTGCTCGATCAGGTCGAAGAACGTAATTGTGGTGTTATCACCGATCGTGTCCGTTCGGCCATGTGCGATCGGGCTCGACAAAACCCTCAAGTCATTTTCTGGGCCGACAGCCGGCGCCGTATTCGAGAATTCTCGCATATGATCGTCAAGCCGAATCAATTCGAAGCAGTCAGCTCGCCCGATCCAGAGACTCGGGAGGAAGTCGATCTCGACGCATTGCTTCCCGCCACAGACGCGCTTCGCAAGCAGAATCAGGCGCCGGTCATCGTCACGCGCGGTCGACTCGGGATGCTCGTGAGTGATCCCGAATGGACAGACGTACCGAGCCCATCGGTGCAGGGACCGATCGACCCAACCGGGGCCGGAGACAGCGCGACGGCAGGTGCCGTTCTCGCTCTCTGTGCCGGCGCCGATCTGGCCGAGGCGGCACTTATCGGTAACCTGGTCGCGTCAATCACGGTCCAGCAGATCGGCACGACCGGTGCGGCCCGACCCGAGCAATTAGTCGAACGCTTGAAGATGTGGCAGTCGCAGCAACGGGGCGACCGATAGCACGGAGTCCTGCATAGGGCTCGTCGGCACTGTCCCCATGACGGAGACGGTTCATCCAAGTTTCCGGCCCCGGCCGGAAAAGCGGGGATCGGCGAGTGCGTCTTTCTCTTGCCGGCGTCAGAGAAGGGTGAGCATGACCCCACGGATCCTCAGTCCGACATCTACCATCGGCCGGCAAACGGTTATCAAGTGATGCAGACGCGCCTCGGCGGGAGTATCCTGAGGGGAGAAGATGTTGCCGTGTGAGATGACGCCGATATCTTTGTTGAAATGAAGAAATGCCCCGGCAACATGTGATTCAGTGGACTGCACCGCAACCCGGAGACGCCCAACCATGCCGTCCGTGACCCCAGTACCGAATCCGATCACGCTCGACCTCATGCGCCAACACTTCTACACGGCCGTCGTCTGTGACGCCCTCGATGCGGCAGGGTGCCGGAACCAGTCGCCACGGGTCCCTTTGCGATCGCTGACGGTCCAACGGTTACTTGTCGGCCGTTGTAAGACGACGCTCTGGGCGCCGGTATACGATTCCGATCCGAGACCGTATGAGCTCGAGCTCCAGGCCGTGGATGCCGTGAATCGTGATGACGTGTTGATCTGCGCGGCCAACGGTTCGTTGAGATCGGGCCTTTGGGGAGAACTGTTGACGACCGCGGTACAGACGAGAGGCGCGGCCGGAGCGATCGTCGACGGCGCGGTTCGTGACGTGGCAAAGATGACAGAGCTTGACTTCCCCGTCTGGGCCGCCGGCACATCTCCTTACGACAGTCGGGACCGCGACCGGGTAGTGGAAATGGACGTCGTCGTAGAAATCGACTCCATACCGTTCGCCCCAGGCGACCTCGTCTTTGCCGATGCGGACGGCATCGTGGTCGTGCCTCAGAAAGTGGAAGCAGAAGTGCTTCAACGAGCCTGGACGAAGGTACATGCCGAAAGCGAGGTGCGGCGACAAATCGCCGGAGGAATGAGCGCCACCGAGGCCTTTGAACGGTTCGGCGTCTTGTAGGTATGGGATCGCCGATTGTCGCCGGGCACAACGGCCGCTTGTTGAGATTGGCGACCGGCCGGTGTACGATGTCTGGCGAGGCGAGCAAACGCCGTTGGAGTAGATCTGATATTGGTTATCTGGGAGCCTGTTTACCATGAGAATGAGACTGCGTGTTCGTTGGAAGAACGGTTGGCTGTTGTTCTGTGCCATGCTCGTCCTTTTTACCCCTCAGTCGACGGCCCTCGCCGGACTCGGCGTCCCCTCGTTCTTCACCGACCACATGGTGTTACAGCGCGACAAACCGATCCGTATCTGGGGTGAGGCGGACGCCGGTGAGCAGGTTACCGTAACGCTCGGAGACCACGTGAGCCGGGCTAAGACGGGCGCGGACGGGCGATGGAGCGCTCAGTTGGGATCACTCGATGCCAACGCGACCGGGCAGACGATCACGATTCGTTCCGGCACCGAGTCCGTTACAATTCACGACGTTCTGATTGGTGAAGTCTGGTTTGCCTCCGGCCAATCGAACATGGCATTCACATTGCGTGGCGCCAGGGATTCTGCAGAAGAGATTGCGGCTGCCGATCACCCCGGAGTGAGGATGTTCCTGGCGAAGCCAACTCCAGCCGCAACGCTACAAACTGACATACAAGGTGAATGGAACGTATCGTCTCCATCGACGGCGGGGTCTTTTTCGGCGGTAGCCTATTTCTTTGCGCTGAATCTGCACAGGGAATTGAATGTGCCGGTCGGCGTGATCAAATCTGCCTGGGGCGGCAAACCGTGCGAAACGTTCACAAGCGCCGAAGCGTTGGCGACCGTTCCCTTCGGACGAGAACTACTTGCGCAGCTGAAGAAAGCGGCGGACGCATTCGAACCGGATGCGGCACAAGAAAAATACGAGAAAGCGCTGGCGCGATGGGAGGCCGCCACGGCAACAGTGCGTGCAGAAAACAGAGGGCTCTCGCGGGACAAGCGAAAACGTCTTCCTCGAAAGCCGGCCGCGCCCAGGAACCCACTGGTCACCGAAGGACAGCCGGCCGTACTCTTCAACGGCATGATCCATCCGTTTGTCGGCTACACGATGCGCGGAGCAATCTGGTATCAGGGAGAAGCAAATGCCAAACCAGGTAAGGCGGAACACTATCACCAGATGTACTCGTTGATGATCCGCGACTGGCGCAAGCATTGGCAGGACGAATTCTCATTCCTCACCGTCCAACTGGCCAATTTCAGGCCATCAACCAGCGACGCCGGCGCTACCAGTGATTGGGCCACCGTGCAAAATGCTCAGCGATTGACACTCGCTGTGCCACGTACGGGACTCGCTGTGATCAATGATGTGGGCGAGGAGAAGAACATCCATCCGAAAGACAAGCAAACCGTTGGATACCGCCTGGCACTTTGGGCGCTGGCGAATGACTACCATCGGGACATCGTCTTCAGTGGGCCGCTCTACCGATCGCATTCGATCGAGCGTTCCGAAGTGCGCGTCACCTTCGACCATACTGGCGAGGGACTGAAGTCGCGCGATGGCAAACCGCTGAACCGATTCGAAGTCGCCGGATCCGATGGGAAATGGCATTGGGCGACGGCTCGAATTGAAGACAATACGGTCATCGTCCGATGTCCGGAAGTCGCCAAGCCTGTTTCCGTTCGGTACGCCTGGGCCGACAACCCGGAGGGAGCCAATCTGGTCAACTCGGCCAATTTGCCCGCCTCCGTATTCACAGCCGGCGGCAAGTGATCGTGAAATCCTGAGGCACCGTAATTGGCCGAGCCACCTGAGTTGATTTGCCCGGTGCCGTTGCGTTCTGAGTCCGACACCATCGCATTTCCCCGCTCGGCAGGCAACATGTGATGGCCGTTAAGCAAGAGAATAGGACACGCGCACGATGAAAAGTTCACGCCATCGAATCGCTCAGTACAATCGCCGTGCATTTCTCGGTCGATCAACGTCTCTAATCGCAGCCGGCCTGGCAGTCCCCTGGTACGTTCCACGATCGGCACTCGCTGCACCCGGCCGGCCGGGCGCCAATGAGCGAGTGGTCATCGGCTTCATCGGAACGGGCAACCGGGCTCGCCAACTGATGGATCACGTTCCGGCGGGCGGGCGCATCGTGGCCATATGCGATTGCTACCAGCAGCGAACTCTTGAAACGCTCCAGCAGAAGAAAACCCGGTGGACGACGTACCAGTACCACGAGAAAATGCTGGACAAGGAACGGCTTGACGCTGTCGTTGTTGCCACACCGGATCACGGTCGAGTGCTCCCCTGTATCCATGCCTGCCAGGCGGGGCTCGATGTCTATGCCGAAAAACCGTTGACGCTGACCATCGGAGAGGGACGAACGTTGGTCAACGCGGCCCGAAAATATCGCCGAATCTTTCAGGTCGGATCACAACAACGCACGATGGAAATGAACCGCTTCGCGTGCCATCTGGTACGGACCGGAGGACTCGGCAACCTGAAAAAGGTGCAAGGCGTTGCGTATACCGGGCCTCGCGTTTACCAGGGCCTGCCCGAGCAGCCAATTCCCGACGGTGATGATTGGGATGTCTGGCTGGGACAAACGGAAGATCGGCCGTTCAACAACCGGCTACAATTCGGATGGATGCAATGGCGAGCATACTCGGGCGGAGAGATGACGAACTGGGGCGCTCATGGAGTGGACCAGATTCAATGGGCGTTGGGAAAGAGCCAGACGGGGCCCGTCGAGCTCTGGCCCGTGACGCCCGGCTCCGATGGGAAGGTCTCGATGCGATATGCCGACGGCGTACAAGTCGATTTCGAACTCGATAAAGGCCCCATGGGCGGTGCCATATTCACCGGCACGGAAGCGAAGATCGAAATCAATCGAAATAAGTTCACCACCAACCCGCCTGACTTTGCCAGGCACCCTCCCGATTCCGCCGTGGCAAAACCGTGGGAAGGTCCCGGCTGGATCGCCCGACCTCATATTCAAAATTGGTTGGACTGTATCAAGACGCGCGAACGTCCAAATGCCGATGTCGAAATCGGACACCGTTCGATTAGCGTTTGCCACCTGGTCAACATTACTCGAGAACTCGGGCGCAAGTTGGCCTGGGACCCGGATCACGAACAGTTCCGCAACGACCCCGAGGCCAACCGCTACCTGAATCGTCCGCGCCGAAAAGGCTGGGAACTACCCGACCCCGTTTAACGCCGCGCGGATCCTGCCTATTTCCGAACAAGTTCGAGAGAAAGAAGCAGGATCCACACGGAAGGCATCGTTTTCCTCGCGGCGTCTAAGTGTTCTCCTCAGCATGCGAGCACCCTTAACGCACGCACGCCTTCCAGGTGTCTTTGCGTGTCGCTCCGCTCATCCATCCGCAGCCCTTTAGTAGGGAACATCACGACCGGCGCCTCGAATCTCTCACACCCAGCACAAGAGCGTTCCAAAAAGCCACCGTGCCGGCCTCGGGCATTCCATACTGCCACGTTTGCCGCATAAATTGTGCCTGACCCCGTTCTTCGCTAGTCTACGGTCAGATCCTCAAAGAGACGGTTCAGGATGCCCTCGATCTGAGGATCCTGGACCGACGTCGACATCTGCTTAAAGATTAGGAAAGTGGCCGGAAGTTGGCGACAGCGAACCGCAAATAAATAGGCAACCGCAGGACGAATCGACTCGGGAAGGGCTCCGAGCTCGTCCACCGTCGGTAACGATCTGACCATCCACTTGGAACCGAAAAGTATCATCTGCCCCAAGTTTGGATCGTAGCCTTCGCGGTAACGCAATTGAAGTCCACGGACCACCATCCATTCCGCTAAATGCACCTCATCGGGCGTCAGGTCCCGCTCGAGGTCAATCTTCAATGCTTCCCGGATCCCAAACTGCAGCGGCAGTCTCCAAACACCGTCGAAGCTAGTCGATTTGAAGGCGACCCGTCTTGCGACGGCCTTGAGTCCGGGGCGATCTTTGATTTGGACGTATCGGCCTATTTGGCTTGGTGCGAAGTTTCTGAATAGAAACCTGGCCATAGATGCCGACGCGGAATCCGACGGTTGGTCCACCAGCCGTTTGCTGATAAGTGTCGTAAGTTCATCGGCGGTAAGGTCGTGGCAAAGCGACCGTAACAGGAAATGGTGAGCCTGCGATAGAGCGCCTTGGTCCCGAAGTTGCGGTTCCGGCGACGCTTCTTTATTCGGCCGCATGTGCGCCACCCACTGGTCGAACGCACCTTGCCTCCAGACTTCCGTGGGATCATCCCCATCATCCTCCATCAGAAACCCGAGCATCTCGTGCGCTTGCGCGTAATACCCATATTCCCGGCCAGCTATCCGTATATAGTCCTCCAGAGCGGAGCGCGCTTCTGATCTTCTGTCGAGAGCGGCGAGAACGCGAGCCCTTTCCAAAGGCAGCAATTGCCAGTCACTGGATGATCTGGGCCACCATCGACCCATCACCTCCAGCGCCGTCTCCGCGTCCTTCGAATTCCCGGCGTTGGCGCTCCGAGTCCTCAGCAGCCACGAGTATCGTTCGATGGTCCGTTCGAGCCACGTCGGGGGTGTCTGAGGCAGCGGGCCGTCGCCGTATATTCGGGCTGCCTCGGCCAACGACAATCGAGCGTATTCCAATGCCTCATCCGTTCGGTCCGCCAGCCACAACGCCTCGATCAGATCGAGTTGTCGACCGAAGCAGTCGTTCACCGGCGCTTTGAGATACTGCATTGCGTTCAAGGTCCACTGACGTCGGTCAACTAACTCCGGATCAAAGAAGAGTATTTCGACAATATGGTGATCGGGACCTCGGTAGGAGTCCGCAATCTCTTGTCGCAGTGATAACGGCACGACCCGTGAGTTTCCTTGGTCGTCCAGCGAATGACGGCGTGAAAGCCGCAATCGTACGAGGTCAGCCCGTTTCAGATCGCCCTGGCTCGCAAGAATCAGCCAAATGCGAAACAAGGCAAGCGTCCCAAGATCTTCGAGCGGCCCCTCCGCGGCCGAAGCGACTCGTTCGAGGGACAGAAGAGCGTTTTCGCAGTCCTCCGAGTAGCGTTGAACTACCAGGTATCCTGAGACCATCATCCGTTCGTAAATGGTCTGGGCCGCCAAACTGCTAAGCTGTTTGCTCCGGTCGGGGGCCGCACGTTGTGCCGCCGCCAGCGACTTCTCGACAGCCGGTAATTGCGCCGCGAGATTTCCCCATGGCACATCGATGGCGACAGCGTCCTCGCGCGGTTGGATAGCGTCGAGAACTTGATTCAGATGCTGCACCGCTTCCGCTCGTCTAACACTGCTCGTCCAACCGACCAGGCTCCAGAGCACCGCTCCCAACACTGCCACAGCAACCACGGCCATCAGAGACATGACTGGTTTCGAGAGCTGAGGCGGATTATCCAGCAACCGCGTGACGGGAGAAGGCCGCTTGCCGCGTATCCTCTCACCACTCATTGCACGGCGCAAATCCGCGGCGAGGTCGCGCATGGACGGGTATCGACGGCTGGCGTTCTTTAGCAGACACTTCAGGCAAATTGCTTCGACCGAAACCGGGACCTCGGGGGCATAACGACGTGGGCGGGGCGCGTTCTTGTACAAGACGCCATCTAGGATCGGCTCGTCGGTAAATGGAGGCCGCCCGGTCAACAAAAAAAACAGAACGGCACCGACTGAATAGATGTCAGCCTGCTTGCCGGCATACTTGCTCTTGACGGCGTCCGGAGCCATGTAGGCCGGCGTTCCCATCGTGGTTCCGGTTGACGTAACCGCGTGCTCGACACCAACTCCCCGAGCCAGCCCGAAATCCAAGATCTTAACCAAACCATCCGGGCAAAGCCGCAGATTACCTGGTTTGAGATCCCGGTGAATCAAGTCCTTTTCGTGAAGCGAGGCCATGACTTCAGCCACTTGCAAAGCGAGCCCGACGGCCTCCTGCCACTCCAGACCGGCGGACCCCGTTCGCGTCCTTCGAAGATGCTGGTCAAAATCGAAACCCTCGACATACTCCATCACCAGGTAAGGTGTGACACCGCTGAATCCCTGACGAATCCCCTTGACGACGCCCGGATGCCCCTGCATCAGAACTTCGGCTTCGCGTTGAAATCGATGCCTTGACTTATCCCTTTGCTCCGTCGATTGTCGTGCCAGAACATTCGGGTCGAGGATTTTGACTGCCACTTGTTCGCCATCGTCGTCCGTTCCGCCGTATACAAACCCGAATCCTCCGCGGCCCAAAAGACGGTCGATCTTCACGCCCCCGATCGATTCCGGCAGGGCATCTCGCGTCGCGTCGATTTCCGGCTGTGGCGGCAGGCAGGCGTGTATCTCGAGGAATTCCCGACCCAGTTCGCTGGGCAGACGGTCAGCGAACTGTTCGCGTGTCAACAGTGGATTCCGCTTCCGCATCAACAAGTAGTGTTCATAAGCGAGTACGGCTCGCGACTCGGAGTCCAAAGTGGGGAACTGGGCGAGCAGATCGACCAAACGATAGTCACCCTTTTGCTCCACTCTGAAACGAAGTTCCGAGAGCGCCACGCAAAAAACCTGGAGGGGCTGTAATTCCCCGACAATCGCCAGCATTTCTTCCCGCTGGTGCGACGGATAATCCGCATCGGACCAGCGTTGAAAAGCACGCGCGGCCATCGAGCGAGAATTGGCGGACCTCATGCGCGTAAGTCCCTCGGATCGAAACCGATTCGTGCAAGCGATTCCCTGAGCTTGCTCAACTCGCGGTGGTACCTCGCCCGCAAGGCGCCCGCGCTATTCTCGGGCAAACCTTCGAGTTCGGCGATCCTCTCAAACTCCAGGCAATCAACGAGACGTCTTTGGAGCAACTTGGCTATGGCCTTTGGTTGCTCCGAAATGTACTTCGCAACCGCCGCGGCGAGTTCCGAAACACGGGCGTGCTGGCTCGGACTCTCCGTATTTGAAGCGAGTTCGAGATCGCCAACTTCCCCGCCGGTTTCCTTGTTTCTCCCCTGCCTACGAAGAGCGTCCTTATAGCGGTCCTCGGCCATCTTCTGTATCAGCCCTCGGATCCGATGTTCGATCGGCTCGAGCGTGCCGGCACGGATCTTGAGGATCAATTTGATGCGGATCGACTGCATCAGCGTGTCGAACGGAGCCTGCCGGTCCATTCGTCGAGCTGCACACCAGCGGTCTAGAACCTTGTCACATTTCTCAAAGAACTCCACAGCAGCTTGCTCTTCGCCGCGGCGAATTCTCTCCATCAACTCGGACAATGTCGCTGAGTTCGTCATGGATTCTTGTGACAAGTTCGAATGTGGTAAGGAGATTTTGCCCGCCGCCTGACCGAGAAGCAAGCGCGCCTGGCCTACGGATGCTCTCCGGAATTTTTTTCGAATTTCTGATGAAAATGCCGTGCGCATGTTGGCGCAGCATCGGAGAAGAGGGTGAGGACTCACAGGTAAACCCCTAATGACACTCTTGCACGGAAAGGGATCGACATGATGCTGCCATGCTACGAACCGGAAAGGCTGCGACGTCAAAGCGCGGAATCGGTTTGGGTGACTGTGGATACGTTGGCCATGGAACGGTCAGCCGAGTCAGCCCTATCGTTGGACAGGTCCGTCGTCTGCGCTCGTGGCCCCAACGGACACGCTTGCTCAGTGATGAAAGAAGGGCCCATCCGCGGTCCGAAGCCACGATCCTCAGTCATTGTGACAAGAAACCTTCCGGCGTTGCGCAATCGGACAAATGCCGCTTGCCCCGCACCGCCACTCTACACATCGCGGCCGCCGCTTGAACAGACATTTGATGAAAGCGAACGGAGTGGCGTGCTGACGATCGCAGGCAGGGACCGAACCGGACTGGCGGATATCGTGGCCAATTTTCTGAACGGGTGTGGTGGAACAACCGAAGCGGCGCACGGCGGAGTAATTCGTGCCATGTACGTCCGTCAGATTCTCTTTACATGTAGCGCCACAGCCTATTCTAAAATCGAGAACACGTACGAGAAAGTACTCGACGGCCTGAATCCGGCGCTCACGTCGCTTCCGACCGACGGCACCTGGACTGTCAGTCTAACCTGCCCCGCCGCAGATGATGTGGACATGCTCACAAGTCGTTTCTTCGCCCGCTACGGAGTGAACATCGCATTCGAGACGAAAGCCGTATTCCATTCCCCCGGCTTTGGAACCGCGATGGTCCATCAACACATGGTGATTGCGCTCCCCACGTGGTTCTCCTTCTGTCAGTTTGAACAGCGACTTGCCGAGCTGGGCCGCATTGAGAAGGAGACCGCCGAGGCCGACAAGCTGCTCGACGAGGCTGAAACGAAGCACGAAGAGACGACCGCGCCGCTCTACGGCCGCATCGAAGCGATCAAACAGCCCGACGCCGAAGCGGAACGGCCGTCTGACACTGTTCTTCGGTCCAACAGCCAACGAAGACGGGGTGTGAAGCGGCTCCCAGGCTTGGCTACAAAAAGCAAGAACAGAACAACGCGACTTCACGTGACCATACATTGTTTCCGCACGAG
>CAYNDU010000019.1:0-22569 GCA_964395615.1 uncultured Pirellulaceae bacterium
ATCTTTGGGGCGCCAGCACGCGCGCGCGGTCGCGGCGGGGAGGGTGCGGGGGGGCCGCGCCACGGGGCCCGGGCGTGCCCGCCCCCCGCCATATCGGCCGACGAATCATGTCCTTCTTTCCACATCGGACTAGTCCTGAATAAATCTCTGTGTTGGAATCCCTAGATATAAGAACGGCCTGTTTCCGTGGCTTCAAATAGTTTTTCTTTCCGTCGTTTCCCTTTCGCTCCCTGCGGCTTTCCAACCCTGATCGGAAGCACTTTCCTAACCGTCAGACTCCGGGCGTCGCGACGTTAACCGCGCGTTGACGGGTTCCGGAATCGAAGGACCGCGTTTTACCTATCTTCTACATGTTAGAATCGACACCTGCTTTGAGCCTAACAGAATCAAGTGGCGAAGGGAAACAAAATCCGCCAACGAACCCTACCAGAATGGGGTCACGCTCTCTAGAGAATGGGGGTCTCGCCAACGGTCTCCCGGTGGCTGCAAACTTGGGGCATTGGGACGCGTGGGCCGAATCGTGCGTTCCAGGTCGTACTTCCGGTCGCGTAAAATCAGGGGAGCCGTTCACATCATCCGTCTATGACCACAGGGAACCACGACCGTGTCCACCATCCCATGCATGCGATTCGCCACACTGTTTTTTCTGTTGTCCCTCTGCCTCCGATCGGCGGGGTCGGCCGAAGCTCCGCAGACACTCGCCGATACCGAACCGCTTGAGTGGACGGGTGACATACCATCGCGAATGATCGACGGAATCGATCGGTTCTTGTTACGGCGATTAGACGAGTCGAAATCACTGCGCGAACGGCATTGGCATCGAGACGGATCGTCGCCCTCGGCCTGGCAGACCTCTATGGAGCCCAACCGAAACCGGCTTGCCCATATTCTGGGCGTACGCGATCCGCGCGCGGAATTCGATACGCTCGAATTAGTCGCGACGATCAAACGACCGGCTTTGCTGGCCGAGTTTGATCGTTTTCGAGCATACGCCGTACGTTGGCCCGTATTGGAGGGGATGGATGCCGAGGGTGTGCTGCTGGTGCCCCGCCGCGAGAGAGCCGTGGCCCATATTGTGGCGATCCCGGACGCGGACTGGACTCCCGAACAGATTTGCGGACTTCAAAAGGGAGTTGCCCCTGTGTCCCAGTTCGCTCGGTCCCTTGCGTCCGCCGGCTGTCGCGTGCTGGTCCCGACCTTGATCGATCGAAGGCTTGAAGCCCGCAATCGCCGGTCCGTGATGACAAACCGCGAGTACTTGTATCGTAGTTCGTTTGAACTGGGTCGGCACATTATCGGGTACGAGATTCAAAAGGTGCTCGCGGCCGTCGACTTTTTTGAGCGGGACAAGCCGGATGCGGCTCTACCAATCGGAGTCGTCGGATGGGGCGAAGGAGCCATGTTGACTCTGTATGGTGTGGCACTCGATCCTCGTATCGACGGAGCCTGCATTAGCGGTTACGTTCAGCCGCGCGAGACAATCTGGCAGGAGCCCCTCGATCGCAACGTGTTTGGTTTACTGGAACAATTTGGTGACGCCGAACTACTTGCCATGGCTGCCGATAGAAACGTAGTTGTCGAAGCAGCCCGGAGCCCCGAGGTCGTCATTCCCCCGGGCAAAGGTGGCGGCCCCGGCCGGCTGACCACTCCATCATGGACCGATGTCGAAGCGGAAGTATCCCGAGCCGGGCAATTGGTCCACGCTTTGAAACCTGAGCAACCGATCGCTCTCGTCAAGTCGGAAGCGGGAGATGGCCCTCCGTTAACGGCTTCCACGTTACAGACCTGGCTGGATCGGATGGGAGTGGCCGTTGAAGTTCCGACGTTGAGAGACGAGCTCCGTTCAATCGGTGATCTGCCGGATCCAGCGGTTCGTGCCGAGCGTCAGCGAGATCAAATTGACGATTACAACCAGCGGCTATTGCGTGAGTCACCGTACGTGCGGCGGGCCTTCATGAAGAACTTGAAGACGAATTCCGCAGAAGAATATGCTCGAACCATAGAACCGTACCGCACGATATTCCGAGACGAAGTGATTGGCCGATTTGACATGAATCGCCTGTCACCCCGTGCCCGGACTCGAAAGTCGCACGAATCGAATCGTTGGACGGGATACGAGGTTGTGCTTGACGTGTTTCCCGACGTGTTTGCTTACGGAATTCTGCTGTTACCCAAGGATATGAAACCGGGTGAGCGCCGGCCGGTGGTCGTCTGTCAGCACGGACTTGAAGGGCGATGCCAGGACGTGGTGGAGGGGGGAGAGCGAGCCGTTCGCGCGTACCACAATTTTGCGGCTCAACTGGCCGATCGCGGTTTCATCACATTTGCGCCGCAGAACATCTACATATTCGGCGACCGTTTTCGCTCGCTGCAACGCAAGGCCAATCCGCTGAAGAAGACACTCTTTTCCGTGATGGTTCCTCAGCATCAACAGATCACCGACTGGTTGGCCTCGTTGCCGCAAGTCGATCCGCAACGGATTGCCTTCTACGGTTTGTCGTACGGTGGAAAAAGCGCCATGCGTATCCCGGCACTCGTCGATCGTTATTGCCTTTCGATTTGTTCGGGCGACTTCAACGAGTGGGTTTGGAAGAACGTCTCGACTCGCTCAAAATACAGCTATGTCTGGACCGGTGAATACGAGATCTTCGAGTTCGACCTTGGCAGCACGTTCAACTATTCCGAAATGGCGGCACTGATTGCCCCCAGGCCCTTCATGGTGGAACGGGGGCATTTCGACGGCGTGGCACCGGACGAGATGGTCGCCTACGAATTCGCCAAGGTCCGGCATCTTTACCAGGCGCAGCTGAAACTGCAGAACCGGTGCGCCATCGAGTGGTTCGACGGTCCCCACATGATCAACGGCGTGGGGACGTTTGAGTTTTTGGACGAACAGCTGGCTTGGCCCCGGTCGTCCGAAAAATGACGAGCCGGCACGACCCGGACAACGGCCAACCAGGGCAAACTGCCGCCTACTTCGGCTCGACCCAGATATTGCGGTAGACGACCGGGTTGCCATGCCCTTGCAGGAAGAGGGGAGCTTGCGAGTCGGCCTCTTTCATTCGCCCCGGCGTGGCACCCGGCAGTTCCAGTTTCTCGTGTATGCAGACTCCGTTATGAACGACCGTTACGTGAGCGTTCTTCACTTTTCTGTCGCCCTCATAACGGGCTGCCGTGAATTCGATGTCGTAGGTTTGCCAGGTCAGCGGAGGAAAACACATATTGACCTTCGGTTGGGCAACCTTGTAGATGCCGCCACACTCGTTATTCAGCCCTTCAAGGCCGAAGGAGTCGAGTACCTGGACTTCGTAGCGGCTTTGAAGGTAGACGCCGCTGTTGCCACGGGCCTGGCCCCGAGCCGACGACTTGAGGGGTGTGCGAAACTCCAGGTGTAACTTATGGTCGCCGAATACGACTTTGCTGCTGCAACCGGCCAGCAACAGGTTCTCAAGTGCCAACTGGCCATGCTCGAACTGTTCAGCCGACCGTCCGTCAAACAGGACGAGTGCCTTTTCTGAGCCCTTTGCGCCGAGTGTAGGACTTTTTCTGGTCACCTTCTCGAGGATCCCCAGCCGAGTGCCGTCGACGGATGACACCGTGAGCCGGCCTTCACGTATTTCGGCCTCCCACTCGTCTGCCGAAAACCTGGCGACTGCACCATCACGTGTGCCCTCGGCAACCTCTTGGCGACCGTCACGGCTCCAGCCGTCACCCGGCAGCCCTCCGTCGTAACCGACCAGACGAAATTTTCCGGCACCCAGTGCAATCACCTGAGCGCCCCATCGTTGGTCAGCCTCGCCGGTATCGAGCTTGCCCAGATACTCGCCCTGCACCGCCAGGTCCGGGCCGGCGAGGGCCGGGTCCATGATCGCTTTGCCTTCGTCCGACCAACCGATCTTTGCGGTTACCGACAATACAACCAAGAGGATGAAGTTCACGTATGTCGAGCTGCTCCCGCGTACCATCTGAATACTCCCAAATTGAGGCTATGAATGGAAAGTGTTTCTTGAGATACCTGCGTTCGGCCACGCTCGTTTGTCGAAGGCAGGCGCCGATGATCGGAACTTCAGTCGTTACCGTTCGGCAAGTCTTCTCCCGATTCGCCGGCGGCAAAGTGCGAGAGGCACATTGGACAGTATACGTGTGTCGTGAAGTGTTGAACATAACCGGCGCGCACTAACTCGGCGGGTACGGTTTCTTCGGGGAGGATTCGTTCGAGCAAGAGTTGATATGCCTCGCGCGACGAAAAGTGGGGGCACATCGTCAAGGCGACGCCGTGCCGAGCGAGACGAGCCAACAGTAACTGAAGAGACTCGGCGATTTGAGGATCGGTCAGCGTTGACGACGGAGCGAGTTTAAGCGGGGGATCAAAAATGACACGCAGCGGCACTTCTTCGCCGGAATCGTCTGCCGGATCGACTTCTGAAACTTCGAGCGTCGAGGGGTCAAGTGAGAATTGTGCGGCCAGCGTCTCATCCAAGTCCGATGGGAAAAGACCAAATGGATCCGAGGGATCCGTTTCATCATCAGCTCGCAGGCTCTCGTCCACATCCTCCTCGACGTCGGCGTCCATGACTTCGAGCCAGTCGTTCTTGATACCGATCTCGACGAACGTCAATTGTGTGTCAAGGAGTTCGATCACGACTCGGCCATGCTGGCTGTACCACTCAAGATAGAGTCCCTGTTTCCATCTGAGCGGAGCGGAATCTCCGCGCTGTGCGAACTGTATCAGTTCTTCGGGAGAACAACCTGCCAGTTGGACATTACCGATCGTCGACATCGTGCCTACGGGGCCGACGTGATGGGCAGCCAGACAGGAGTAGTCCAAGTTGCGCGAGGCAGGCTCCATCTGATCGATCGGAAGAGGACAACATCGTTCGAATCGAAACGATCGACCGACAAGGTCGCGGGCACAATTGCCCGTCAGGTCGAGCAGCATGGGCCGCGAACAACCGTGTAGCCAGATCTTGCCCTGCACGGAGTTTCTTACGCGGTTATCGATTTCGCCGCCAATGACGGCATCACTCAAATGCAACGCCATGATCGGTTCATCCTCTTATCTAAAGCTGATTCAATGTACCGGCACTTCGACCGTCGCGCCCACTTGCCGCCTCTATTCTAAACAACACGAACCGAGGAGTCACGTTTGGAAAGCGTCGAGTCGCAGAAAGTCACTCGGCTCGCCCCGCCTCGAAGAAAGCCCCGCAGGAGTTTGCGTGTCACGCACAACTCGACTATGGTAGAGCTGGTGTTCCCTTTTGCGACCACCACCATTACAGAAGGGATTCAGAATGATGTGGCTTGTGCCTGCGAAACACCTTCGGCGCCAAACTCAGCGTTGCGCGACGACCTCGGTTCTTCGGCCTGTGTCTGCACGTCAAGTGTCGACCTCTCTGCTGCTGCTGATCCTGTTCACGGCGACCGGCCTCGCCCAGTCCGTTGACAAGGAAGAGACCGCCGAAAAAACAAAAAAGAGGAGTCTCGAGAAAGTCGTCAAGTTGTTTGACGGAAAGACGCTCAAGGGTTGGAAGACCGTCGAAGTGTTCGATTTCAAACGGCATGGAAAGGTCGAGGTGAAAGACGGCGCCGTTCTTCTGACCGAAGGTGATCCGATGACCGGGATTGCCTACAAAGGGAAGCCGCCCCGGATGAACTATGAACTGACCGTGGAGGGGCGCCGGGTCTCGGGAGATGATTTCTTCTGCGGAATCACCTTTCCGGTTGCCGATAAGTACTGCTCGCTGATACTCGGTGGTTGGGGCGGGACGGTTACCGGACTTTCTAATGTCGACGGCTATAACGCATCGGAGAATGAAACAAGCGGGTTCCACGAATACGATAAGGGAAAGTGGTATACGATCCGCCTGCGCGTCACGGAGAAAGTTATTCAGGCTTGGATCGATAAGGACCAGGTTGTCGATTTGAAGACGCCCGATCATGAGTATGAAATCTGGTGGGAGCAGGAACCTCTGAGACCGCTTGGATTCGCAAGCTGGCACACGACCGGCGCGTTGCGAAAGATCGAAATCAGGCGTCTGAAACTAAAATGATCGCTTCCCGGGAAGCGATCTGTCCGATGAAAAACCCTCCACCACGCGATCCGCCCTCCGGTTACCGCTTGGCCAGGAACCAGAATAGACGGTCGCGAGCGGCACGGTCCAACGGCGCTGCATATTCGCTGATCTCGAATGCCTCCACGGCTTGGATCCGCTCGGCTTCGGTTGGGCCGTATTGTTGCTCGATCGCTTTGCGAAACACGTCGGCTCGAGGGCTGATGGCCGCCCCGTACCAGTCTCGCAACCATGCTTTGCGCAGCTGCCTGTCATCCGGCACCGCAATCGCATGCCGAAAACTGTACGGAAGGAACTCGAAGACCTGCGATTCGTGGCACGCCAACATGTCGATCATGGTGTCGAGCACCGTGCTGATGTCGACGATGATATCGGGGCGAAACGGGCAGGGCCGAGTGAAGAGGTCGGGCATGTACGCCACTACGGGATCACGGCGCAAGGCCGGCGTGTCCGTAGCAACCAGCGGAACCGTTACCAGGTAGGAGGCGTCCTGGACCGCCTGCCCAACCGCTCGGTGGTCCGGATGATAATCGTACGGGCGATGCGTCAACACAAGATCCGGTTGGAAACTGCGGATCGTCCGAATGATCTTCTCTCGCAATTCCAATGTAGGCAACAAGGCTCCGTCAGG
Organism: uncultured Pirellulaceae bacterium; assembly: GCA_964395615.1. Classification (GTDB taxonomy): domain Bacteria; phylum Planctomycetota; class Planctomycetia; order Pirellulales; family Pirellulaceae; genus CAYNDU01. Next base: position 6,703 of record CAYNDU010000019.1, read on the forward strand.
AGAATCCCAGACCTGGCACGTCGCTCCAATCACCGCCGCAGACCTCTCAGCTTCCTGACGCCGGATCGGGACCAGTTCTTCTGCCGTTCGCCGATGATGACCGGCTCCGCCGTTGGTGACCGAGATCATCCGGACATGATGGCCCGCCTGTCGGTAGATCGTCGATAGCCCGCCCGCATGAAACTCCGCATCGTCCGGGTGAGCTCCAAAAATCAATAACCGCAATCCGGCCTCGGCCATGCCAATCCCCTCGAGCGTGTCCGCCGGCTCACCGGCCACTCGACGGTGCGCTCGCGGCGGCGATGGTGAGCGTGCGTGCGATTCTACCGTATCTGATTGGCGATTTCCTGCCCGTTACGCGTTGAATATGCGCGCCAGACGGCTAACTCGATCGAGTCGGTGGTGAACCGTACCGATCCGTCCATGAATAACACCTCGACTCCCTGAGGGTGGTAGCTGCGTGCAGTGACTGCGGCGTACGTCGCGACCGTTGCGGACTTGCCCTCCTGCATGTTGGACCAATCGACGTCGTATGTCTTGCCATCCTGGACGCATAGGACGTCAGCGTTCGGGGGAAACGTCGCCGTGAAGCCAATCTGGTGGGCGCGACCATCGACCCATTCCGTGTGGCCCGTTTCTTTCTTGAATTGGCCGCCCAGAGAACAGACGTCCGCCGGTGAGGGAATCGGAGGATTGCCCGATCGTGCTGCGTTGCGGAAATAGGGCGTCCAGGCGAGTACCTCCGACATGGCCATCGTGTTGCTCATCCCGTCGTCAAAATCGGCCGGTCGCAACCGACTGGTCGGAAAAAACGCACCCCGTCCACCGCGTCGTGACGCGGGATCAAAGACAAACCAGGATCCCAGATTCACCCCGTAATTGATCGGGTAATTCGACGGTGTTCCACCGCTGAACCGCTGCTCGTCGCGCGTCTCCGACGGACACAAGAAACTGGCCACCCTCATGGCACTCAACGGAATCTGCCGGCCGTGCCGGTTCACCGTGCGCGCCAATTTGTAACTCAAATCGAAATCGATCGGGTCGGCCAACGCTCCCTGTTCCAGGTAAGGTAACAGAAGGGCCTGGGCTGACCAGCCGTTGACCGCACCCGACGCGTCCGGCGCTGTCGGCTTCCAACTGGGCGGAAAATAGCGATCCTGAAGCTGGAAATTGTGCAACGCCAGGCCCATCTGTTTGAGTTGGTTGCTGCAGCTCATTCGCCGAGCAGCTTCGCGGGCCGCTTGGACGGCCGGCAACAGCAGTGCGACCAGGATTCCGATGATCGCGATCACCACGAGCAGCTCAACGAGCGTGAATCCGGCCCGATTTCGGGCAGATGAACTCACCTTGACCATTTCCAGATACCCCCTCTTGTGGGTTTTAATAGTGCTGAGACTCAGTTTCAATAGCATGAAGTCTAGTCTTGGGCGGGTGGACTGTCAAGCGCTTGGTGCCGAGCTGATTTCCGCGTGACCGCGCCTGCGGGCAGCCTGCTCCCTCCGTCGCCGCTCGGCTCTACCTGCCTTGCCAAGATGGGCGCTCCGCCAGTCCGTTGTGCAGCAGCTGTCACGGGCAGGCTACCTGTGGAAAGAGCAGATGGGTTACCGCGTTACCAGGCCGGGCCGGTTGACGAGATGAATTGTCAGGCTGGACAATAGGAGGGGTCGCAAACGCCTCGGGCTTGGAGCATGATGGCCCAGGCCGTTTCACTAAAGGTCGGACAAACCTCTCTGGACACCGCGATGGAGTCATGGATATCTGAGTACGCCTTCGTCTTTTCGAGCGTGATCGCGGGTCTTCTGGCGAGTCTCGCTTGTGGCTTGGGCGTGTTTCCCTTGATGATCCGCGGGTTGGACGTGGTTCGCCACATTGGCAAGGGCTACAGCTTCGCCGGCGGTTTGATGTTTGCGGCCTCGGTCTACAACCTGCTATTGCCGGCATTCACCCGGGGCGGTGATGCGGTCGTGGAGTTGAGTGCGATACTATGGGTCCTCCTCGGGATGGGATTCGGATGCACGATGATGTGGTTGGTCGAGCGTTACTTGGCAACGGATCAGCTCACATCGGGATGGTCCTCGTCATTGGGCGGTCGCGTCGGAACGATGGTGTTCATTGCCATGGCATTCCATTCGATCCCTGAAGGAGTGGCGGTGGGCGTGGGGTATGCCGGGCAGGAGTATTTCGAAGGGATCCGCGGTATGGGGGTAGCCGTGGCGATTGGGATCCACAATATACCTGAGGGTCTCGCCGTTGCGCTGCCGATGCGCGCCGCAGGCGCGTCCTTCAAGAAGTGCTTCCTGTTCGCCTTTCTTACGAGCCTGCCGCAACCGATCGCATCGGTCCCGGCCTGCCTGGCGGTCTCGCTGTTCCGACCGTTGATGCTTCCATTGCTCGGATTTGCCGCCGGCGCAATGATGTATCTGGTTGTGGTCGAACTGATTCCCGAGGGGCTCGAAACGACCAGCCGGACGGCGATCGCCTGGAGCTTTATGTTCGGATTCGCCCTGATGACCCTGGTCCAGGTTGCGCTCTGACCGCGGTGCGTTCCGAACGCGATGCGATCAGAACGCCTTGAGGTTCATCCTTCTTACCCGTTTCTCCACTTTCCGAACAAGAGCTCGCCGATCGCCAGGTCTTCAGCCAATTCGCCGGAACTCGACTGTTGCACGTCATCGGCAATTTGATTGACGGCGTGGTCAAGATCAAGGTCGGCGAAGTGGGCATCAACCGAGGCCAATTGGTCGTCACTGGCCGAACCGGTTGGCAGCGACGGCTGACCACTAGCCTGTCGATCGAATGGCAGCTCTTGCGACGGCGAATCGGTGATGGGCGCCGAGTCAAAAGAGCTCAGCAAATCACCGGCGACCAGTGCCCCATTGACACCGGTGGGGCCTGCGAGCATTTGGAATCCATGCCCGCCTTCCCCTTCTCCACCGGACCCGCTGTTCAGGAAATTGATGACCAGCAGTGCGTCGATGGGACCAACCTGATTGTCACCCGAGGTGTCCAGAAACGGTGGTGGTACGAGCGGCGGCAGTGGCGGATTCGGCAATGTGCGCGGACCTGAGAAGTTGAGGTCGTTGATAATGATCAACGCATCGATCGGTGTCACGAATCCGTCGGCATTGACGTCCAGCGCGTTGGCCGGATTCTGCCACGGGAACGGGTCGATAATCACGGCCACGGAAACCGTCGCCTCATTCGACACAACCCCATCATCGTCACGCACCGTGTAGGTAAACGAATCGTTACCCACGAAATCTCGACTTGGTGTGTACACGACCGTTCCGTCGGCGTTCACGATAAGGCTTCCGTGCGACGGCTGAGTCCCGATAGCGACACTATCAAGGACCAGCGTGCCGTCGACATCGGTATCGTTGTCCAGAACGTTGATCGTGATCGGCGCGTTCAGGAACGTCTGGACCGAGTCGTCGTTGACCGCGACCGGTGGTGCATTCACGTTCAGCGAAACGGTCGCTTCATTCGAAATCCCACCGCTCAGATCACGGATGGTATACGTCAACGAGTCGGCTCCGCTGTAGTTGGCGTTGGGCGTGTACAAGACGGTTCCGTCGGATTGGACGTTAACGGTCCCATTGGACGGTCCCGACGTGATCTGAATTGAGGCCGGGTCGATGGCATCATCGATGTCGTGATCATTTCCGGCCAGGTCGACGGTCGCCGATCCATTGCGAAGAACGAGAGCCGAATCGTCTTCCGCGACCGGCGCGTCATTCAATCCGGTTACGGTAATGGTCACCAGGCCGGTATCGGTCCTGGGCGCCTGTGCGAAGTCATCGGTGATCGTGTAGCCGAAGGTATCGGCCATCGACGCCCCGACGTTCATTGCCTGAATCGCCGCGACCGATGTTGGGTCGTAGCTGAATGATCCATCCGAATTGACGACCACGGTAGCACCAAGAGCACTCGTTGTGTCGGCACTGACAACCGTGATGTTCTGACCGTCCGGATCAAAGTCATTTCCAATGACTCCCGGAGCGGCCACGTTCAGTTGGCTGTCTTCGTCGACCGTGTAGGCATCGTCAACGGCCACGGGCGCGGCATTCACACCCGTGACGGTGACCGTCACCGTGGCAAAGGCCGTCCCGCCATTGCCGTCGGAAATGGTGTACAGAAACGTATCGTCTTGGGTAACGCCCGGCTGAATGGCTTGAAGGTCCGGTGCGCCGGTCGGATCGTAAGAGAAGCTCCCGTCCGAATTGACTGAGACCACAGCTCCCTTGTCACTGACCGCATCGAATGACGCGACGGTCAGCACGTCGCCCGTGTCACGATCGGTGTCATTACCGAGCACACCGGCCGGGTTGACGTTCAAAACCTGGTCCTGGTCGGTGGCATAGTTGTCGTCGTTGGCGACGGGGCCGTCGTTTCGTCCTTCCACGGTGACCGTTACCGTGGCCGTTGACGTAGCCCCATGAGGGTCGGTAACCGTGTAATCGAACGTATCCACAAGGGACTGGCCGACTGGCAGGTCGCCAAGGACACTGACGCCGGTCGGATCATAAGTGAAACTGCCATCCGAATTGACGGCCACCGTGGCTCCGAGAGCACTGGCACTGTCCGATCCGGCTACGGTCAACACATCGTTCGTGTCGACATCCGTGTCATTGTCCAGAAGTCCGGTTGCTACGGGCACGTCAAGCACTGCATCCTCGTTGGCCACGTAGGCATCGTCCACAGCCTGCGGTCCGTCGTTCACACCGCCGACGGTCACTCTCACGGTCGCTCGACCACTGGTAGCGCCATGCGTATCGACCACGCTATAAGTGAAGCTGTCTTGAGTGGATTCGCCGACGCCGAGAGCTTGAAGTGACGCGGACCCGGTTGGGTCATAGACGAAGCTGCCGTCGGCATTCATGGTCACGGTGGCTCCGAGAGACGTACCGGCATCAAAGCTGTCGACCGTGATCGAATCGCCCTGATCTGCATCGGTATCGTTTTGCAGCACGCCGGGGGCGACAATAGCAAGTTGCGTATCTTCGTCGGTGGCGTACAGATCGTCGTCGTTGGCAACCGGTGCGTCATTCAAGCCGGTGACAACCACGGTGACCGTCGCGAAATTCGACGGCAGGACACCGTCCGTAATCTGGTACGTAAACGTATCGGAAACGGACTCGCCGCCGTTCAGCGCCTGCAAGGCAGCGGCTGACGTCGGGTTGTAGAGAAGATCACCATTCAGATCCATCGTCAGAGTGGCACCTTGGACACTTGTGCTGTCGAAGTCGAGTATCGACAGGTTGCCGTGGGCCGTGTCGTTATCCGTATCGTTCGCCAACAGGAAGGCTGCCGCGATGGTCAATGACGCGTCTTCATTCGTATTCGGTCCCGAATCGTCTTCCGCTTTCGGGGGCATTCCCGGCACGATCTCGACGGCGTAATCTTCGACCTCACCGTCCACGGCTACGCCGGTCGGCTGCAACCCGCCTAATGTGCTCAGCCGGAATCGGGCATACGTGGTGCCGATCGCCGCCAAAGCGGGCGTTCCGGTGCTCAACAGGTTGTCACCGGGCAACAGGGGCTGATTGGCGAAGATCTGTTCACCCGGATCGCTCCAGTCGCCGTCACCGTTGAAGTCGATCCACGCATCAAGGAGCCCGCGATCGGATGCGGTCACGGTGATGGGTGTGGTCAGGTAACGGTTCAAAATCGAGCCGAAGACAACGCCGTCGTCGCTATCCCCGAGGGCTCCGCCGCCCGGTTGGCCATCGGCCTCGGACGTAATGGTCTGACCCAGCATCAGGGGCGTGGCCGGCACGACGTGCCGAGCTCCATTGTCGGCGAACCTGGTCGGATATTGTGCCGGCGAGTCACCAAAGTCCAGGTCAACTCCGGGCATCAAGATCGTGAATTTCGTTTCATTGGTGGATTGGTTGGGCTGCAACCGATTGCCGGCCAGGTCCTTGATGGCACCGATAAAGAAGTTCTGCAGACCACTGATTGTCTTGACGCCATCAACAAAATAGGTGGCTCCGCCGCGGAAGGTCATGTCGACACCCGTCAACTGGCTTCCGGCGATCGCATCGAGGATCAACGGGGCAAACTGTTCGGCTGAAAACGATGCATCGGGAAGGAACTCGATGGTGACGACACCGCCCGGCACGCCGCTCTTCTTCAGGGCCGATTGCAGCACATCGGTCTTGTGTTGGATCGTGTCGTGCAACGCGATTTCGCCCGACCCGAGGTACTCGGGAGCAAGTCCCAACGGAGCCAGGGTGATCGCCGAAATAACGGCGTTGGCCAACTGGTCGACCGTACTGGTGAGTGTGAACAGGATGGTTCGCGAACCGGCGGACACATTTCCGTCGTTGTCAAACTCAAACCGTTCGACATTGCCCTGTCCATCGTCAATGGTAAAGCTCTGGCCATCCTGAATCCCGCCGACTCCGGCCGCTTGCGGAGGAACTTGAAGTCGAGTGCTGGTACGCACGCCGGGAAGTCCGGTCAGTCCGAGGCTGGGTGCCGAGGACAGGTCAATTCCATGTTGGACATCACCGCCCAGGTGTACATGCCCACCACCGAAGTTGGTTGGAGTCAAGCCGATGCCACTCGGCCCGATCGCGTCGGCGATTGCCTGGGCGATCTCATCCTGGGTGTTGTCGACGGACGCCAGGATCGGAATTCGCCCGGGGAAGACGAACCCATCGCCGTCGAATTCGTAAACTTTGGCCACGGTGCCATCGGTAATCAGCAGCGATTGGCCGTCCCGCACGACGCCCGGTTGACCGGACTGCGTAATGGGCGTGAGCGACGTATCGACCGAGACATTGGCGGCGGCGCCGACATGGATTTGCCCGTTGCCCAGGTTGCGCAACGTGACGCCGATGCCGGCGTTATTAACCGTATCGACCGTAATCTGCGTGATCTCTTCCTGGGTGGAAGCCGAAGAGATATTGATCGGGACGTTATTGGGCAGGAAATTCGGGGGAGTATTTTCGTCGTATTCGAACGTAACACTCTGGAAGAACCCGAGATTGATGGTCAAACGCTGTCCATCTTGAACGCCACCGACACCACGCCCGATTTCCGGCACCTGGAGGGTCAACGTCTCAGGAACGAGCAAGCTGTAACCACTTTCAAACTCGAAGGTCACCGTTCCGCTCGTTTCGTCGGTCACGGTGAATGTCTCGCCGTCGACGACATCTCCGCCGTTCGGCATCACAACGACGAAGCGATCCTCGTTCGGCAGCGTAATGACATAGGCCTTTTCGTTATCCCACAGGCCCGACAAGGGAGTGAGCAAGACCGTGTTCGTGGTTGCGTTATAGCGGAACGAGTAATCAACGCCTTCCTGCAACAAGACGCCATCGGCGGTCAGCGTGACCTTGTTCGACGCGATCGTAAGATCGTCAACACCGACGCCTTCACCCGATTGTGAAGCTTGCAGGCCGTCGACCAATTGGATGGAGAAGTTATCGTAGAGACCGGGCGCCAGCTGAACGACCGTTACCGTGGGATCGAGATCGACTCCCAGGGCGTCGTTGTCGCGCGGCGTGACGAGTACGGCATCGGGGCCGGCAAAGTCAGCCCGGTCAAGCGCCCCACGATCCTTAAAGACGTTGGCACCCTGGCCCGAAGGCGTATCGACCGACGGATCGTCCGAGCGAAGCAGGCCGACGGCATCCAAGTCGGGAGCCAGAATGGGAGAGACAGGAATACCGACGGCATTCTTGACGCTGGCAAACGGGGCACGTTCCTCAATCGAGTCAACGGCACTGTCAATCGTCGTGGCGTGCTCGGCCGGATAGAACTCGTTATTGGCCGCGTTGACGAAGAACGGATCAAAATCGCCCAGGCTGATATTGAAGTCGTCATTCGAGCTGCCGACATTCGAATCGGCCCGATCGTTGTGTTGGTAGATGGTCGCACCGACGACCGTGGTTGGCGAAGCATCCTGCCAGATGCCGGCATTCAGATTCGTCAACGCATTATTGAGCAATGTGGGGCTCGACTGCTCGGATACCAGAATTCCGGTCTCGGGCAGCAGCTGGTCGACGTTTTCGTTCGGTCCCGGCTGCAGCAAGATGTTGCCGGAAATATTCGAGGCGCCGGCGACAACCACATAGAGTTCGCTGGTTGCCTGCACCGTGGGGGTCTCGGGTGTGTCATGGCCGTACCCAACAACTCCCCACCAGGACGTGTCGCCGTCGATGGCCGGAGGTCGGGGCGGCAGCGCGCCCGAGGCGCCGGCTACGCCGCCCAGGGCGATTGCTGTGACGCCGTCCAGCCCGCGGCCGATGATGCCGGCCATGGTCACGGCCATTTCTGGCGCCCGGTACCCGGGGCCGCGTTGCGCGTTTCCGATCGGTGAGGAATCGTACGGGATGGCGATATTACCGGCCGTGATCGCGCCGTCGTCGTCAAACTCGTAAGTCACCGTCCGGTTAATGTCGCTGACGTCGAACGTCGTGCCGTCGGCGACTTGCGTACCGTCCTGCGCGGTAATCACCCAGGTGCGTGGCGCGATGACGTTGATCTCGATATCATAATCACCGCTCGACGCCGGACCCACTCGATTGCCCAGGCTAAGCGGATCGTACGACTCGTTTCCCTTGCCACTGACGGCAACGTAATAGGTGCCCGCCTTGGTGGCGGTAAAATCGAGGAACGAATCCGTGCTGGGCGTTTCGTTCGGCGCCGAACCATTATCGTTCAGATCGATGGAATTCCCGGCCGCGTCAAACAGCCGAATCACGGTGTCGAGCGGCGCTCCGGGCTGCGTATCGGTGTCGAGCGTGACTCGCTCGCCGATTTCCAGTTGGAATCGATAGAAATCGACGTCCAACGAGGGATCGTTGGGGAATTCAATTCCATCGCCGATGGCCGCACTGTCCGTGTAGGTCAGTGGATGGTGCTGACGGCCTTGGTGCGTCTCGATCGCCTGGCCCATCGTGTCGTTCGATTCGTCGGTCGCCGTTCCGGGGAAGAAGGGACGAAGACCGTCATTACCGAAGACCGTATTGTTCAGCACCCGGTGGAAGGGCTGAGCGGCCGTGCTGACCGGCACTCGGCGGTCGGCAATTGCTCGCGGTGTGGTCACTGAAGTGACGTGGTCCAGGTACGTGGCTTGCAGGGGAGCGCCGGTGATAGGATCGCGTTGCCAGCGGCTGTCGTAGACTCGGGCGTCCACGTGCATCGTTGTACCGTTGGTAACGAGGATGCTGCTTTGAATGGCATCCCGAATGGTGGCCGCCATTTCGGCCTGTGTATAGGCGTGCGGCGGGACACTGCGGGGCGGGTAGAGCCAGTTGTTGGCCGACTGGCGATAGAAGATCGGAACGTTTCCATCCCGCCAGCCGTTGCCGCCGCGCCGCGCGCTTCCGCAAGGAAGTCCGCCACCACTGATGTCCTCAAATTCAAACGTCACGGTGGTCCGATAGGCGTGCACGGTCAGCGTCTGGCCGTCGCAAACCTGCTGGCCGGAAAGCACCGGGAAGTCGGGCGGCGGCACGATTTCGATCGGCGCAAAATTGCCGCCGACATGAATCCCGCCGAGCCCCTCGCCGGCAATCACATTGTTCTCGATCAGGGCGCCGGGAGCCAGGCCCCCAGCCGGTGCGTTGTTGAGCTCGCGCAGATTCCGAGCGACCCCGGCATGCGGCTCCAAGAATCCGACCGTCACGCCGGGCTCTTTGTCACGGTCGCCGCCGGTCGCGATGATTCCAAAATCGCGGGCGTCGGTAACGAAGTTCGAATGGACCAGCAGTTGACCCTGGTCACGGAAGCGATTCGCGTCGCCGTGGGAGTCGTGGACGAGCGTTACTACCGAACTGCCGTTGACGATCGCGTTGCCGTACAGATTGACCTTGTTCGTGCGATAGATGTTCGCACCCGAATTGGTGCCTTCCGACAATCCGGCCGTCACATCCAGAATGCTCTGTGACGACGCCGAGTTGATGGCATCTCGAATACTGGTCGCGATATCGACATCCTCGTCGGTCGGCTGGAACGCGACCGAGACATTTCCCGGTGCCACGGTGTTGTCCGAGTCAAACTCAAATGTCAACGACTGGTTGCCGTCACTCAAAGTAAACGTATCACCATCAACCAGCGTCGACCCGGGTCGCGCCTTCAACACCAACTGTTCCACCAGGCGATCGTTGGTGTCAAACGTATTGTTCAATTTCAAGGAAACAGGATCACCTGGAACGGGCCGTTGCGACGTGCCGTATTCCGAGGCCCGTCGGATCTCCAATTGGTATTCACCAAACAACGTCCCGGTTCCTGACGCCGTCGGATCGGGAGACATCGTCGGCACGGAATCGGCAAAATTGATCATCTGGCCGCGCTCGGCGAACCCGACGATGATGTCGTCGATGAAGACGCCGTTGTATTCCGTCCACGTGACCGGTGTATTGGCGATGAATTCGAATTCCAACTCGAGTCCGGATTCTCCGGCAAACTGGCCGAGGTCGAGTCGCAGTTGTCGCCAGTCGGCGATGTTCTGCAGCTCGACATCCTTCTCGGCGATCAACGTTCGCTGGCCGCCGTGGCGCAGGTAGATGTTGAACAGGTGCGTGTCCGGCAACGGGCTGACATCCAGCATGTAACGAATGTAGAGTTTCGGTTGATCCTCTGGCGAGTAGCCCTCCAGGCTGAACGCGTTGCTCAGAACCCGGCCGCGGCTGTTGCCGTCAATTCCGACACCCGTGTAACTCCAGAAATCGATGTCAGGCGCACCGATCGTATAGTTGCCGTTGCCGTTCCGGCCCGACAACTGAAAGCTGCCCGGTGCTGTGAAGATCGACGACCAGGTTCCGTTGGCCGCAGTGTTGCCCTGCACATTGACCACCGTCACCGTCGAACCCGTGGTGACGCCATATCGGGGCGTGTCCGAGAAAATCTCAATCGGTTGCGTGTTGGAAGCGAAAGTAATCCCTTCGAGAATCTGCAAGTCGGGATTTCCAAAATGGAGGGCCAGGTCCTGGCCGGGAGGCGCCTCGCCTTCGTCGACATGGTTCTCGATCGATACGTGCAACACGTAGTTGTCGCCATCGCCCGGCGGTTGGAAGGGGAAGAAGGTCGTGCGCGTGACTTCAATGAAGTAACGACCGGGCGTGGCAAACGTGAACTGTATCATCGGATCGGTCGGAAGAGGACTGCCCGGATCGAGCCCGGCGTCCAGGCTGGTGGCCAGCAAGCGCCCCGATTCGCTCCACAACCGCAGGTCGGCATTCATCGGAAAAGCGGTTGGATCGAGGATTTCGTCCCAGTCGATATCAATGTCGAAGACACCGGCGGAATTGGGCTCGTCAACGTCAAATCCGTAGTAGTCGCGAGTGCCGTCGCCCGTTCCGTCGACGATGGTAACGTGCGGGAAGGCCGTAGATTGCTCGATGTTCGCGTCAAAACCGGTTGTCCAAAGCTCCAGTTCAAGGTCCTGGGCCGTCGGCAACGTGTGGTTCGGCTCGGTCTCGTGCGCTCGCGCCGCATTTCCGCTGCTGTCGGTAAAGAGTGGGGTCAGTCCCAGGCCCGGAGTACCACCCGGGCTGTCGGTGATCTCCCAGTCGTTCCTCGGGTCGCCCGGATTCAGAATCGAGTTGCCGTCAATCAGGTCGACGACCGGTGCCGTCCCGCCCGGATTCGGCTGGATCTTCTCGTCGGCCACCATGCGCAGCGAGTCGATCGGTTGCAACTGGACATTCGGGTTATTGAGAATCTCGTCGGGAATCCAGCCGTCGGAACTGACCGCGGCGAAGTAGGTCCCTTCCGGTAATGCGATCGGGCCGATGTATGGATCCAGTGAACCAACCGAACCGCGTGAAAGGTCGGCCATGTCGCCGTTAACCGATAGCGGCGCAGGTCGATCGTCCGAAATATTGGAATTGTCAGCGAACAGTACGGGGCGACCCCAGGCGTCGAAGATCGTCAGGTTGGTGTTGGGTCGAGTCAATCCATCGGCGTAGTCCAGGTCGAAGACAACCGGCGCATGGTTCACACCGCCTGAGGCCGTGGCTTCATACTTGACCTGGAACTCGTACAGGTCGATGTCGTTCTGATCGCGCAGTGCACCGGCAATGCTGAGTGCGGCACGGTCCGAGGCCAGGAGGTTACCCAGATCCTGTGGGCCGGTGGCTGGCTGAGCCGGCGGGCCAAGCGGATTCGGGAACACGTTGTTATTGTCCGGTCCACCAACGACTTCGTCTTCGCCTGCCTCGCCCAGGAGAGGTGAATGGCCGGGAAGACCATAGGCTTCGACGCCGTTTGTTGCGTAACGGATGTCCGCATATCGGACCGTGACTCCCGGTACTTCGTCCATCTCCTGCAAACGCATTTGCAACATGTACGATCCGGTAGTCAGACCGCCGTTGATATCGTTGATGTCGGCGCCGGCGCTCCGGACCCGAACGTGGTACGTGCTGCGAGTACCCACCACACCCGGCAGGACGATTCGCATTCCGGCGTCGAGTGTATTGAGCGAGTAGTGGTCCTTGGCGAGTCCGGATGCGTGTACCGGTTGAAACGCCTGGTCGACCTTCTGCAACGGGTTGACGTCCGTGTCTGCAATGGCGCCACTGTGGAATAACAGGCTTGGGTTTTGTGACTCGGCCAGCGAGTCATCCGAACGTGCCACTACCTGGTTGGTCGCGTCAATCAGCTCGACCACGCTGTTGAGCGTGCTGGTCGTCCGGTCGATGTCCAGCCAGACTTCGGTGCCCGCGGTTCCCTTGAAACTGTAGACATCAATGTCCTTCGGGTCATTCAGGACGCCGTTGACTTCGAAGCCCAACCTCAGATTGTCGTCGCCACCCATTTCAAACGGCGCCAGGTCGCCCACAAATTGAGCGGTTGTGGAGTCGGCATTTTCTCCCGGCGCGCGAGCTGAGGGTGCCTCGGACTCCAGAATCAACTCGACGTTCCGGTCGTTGGCCAACGGTTCCAGTCGCACACTGCGCCAGTCGCCGGCGCGCGGCAAGGTCGCGATGCCGTCGTTATTGGTGTCGTTCAGCAGATCACCGTCGGGTGTGAGACCTGCTCCGATCGTGTCGTCGGCCAGTGATGTCAACACCACGGGGAAATCGGATTGACCCACGATCTGCAGTGAGCCGCCGATGCGGTCATCAATGTCCAACTCCCGGCCGGTGGCCGTGAATCCGGCACCCAGATAGGGGTTGAAATTGTCTCCCGGTCCTTCCATCTTCACCACCAGACTGGCCGACGGACTGCTCTGAAGACGCAAGCCGACATTGGAATGGAAGTCGGGTACGATGATCTGTTCGCCCCGCAGGACGTGCACGATGTCGGTGTCGTCCCAGATGCTCTGAGTGGTCAAGACCTCGCCGCGAATGTCGATCGCGTTCAAAGCGTTGTCGATCAGGCGATTGTCGCGAATGAGTGGACCGGTATTGCCGGGAAACTGTCCGACCGGATCGATGGGGCCCGTCGATCGTCCCACATCCGGAAGCAGAGTCGATGTGAAGGAATTAGCATTGATACTGATCGCCACATCATCGTTGTGTTGGATGATGTTGTTGGCGATAATCGGCTGAGCACCACGAACATAGATTGTGGCCGGTTCGTTGAAGCCACGGCCGAATCGGTCAACCGGGCCCTGGCCGGCGGTACCGTCGGCGTTCTCTTCGAGCACCGAATTGGTGAGACGCACGTCGGCCTGGTGCACTTCGAGCACGTTGAAGGCCTTGAACGTACCTTCAATTTTTGTCACACCGCCGCCGAACGTGAGCAGAGCGTGATCGATACTGGTGTTGCTCAGGTGCCCGGCAAAGATACCGCCCCAATCGCCGCGGGCAGGTGCCACGGTCGCTCCGTCGCCATTCGTGTCGAACGTGCCACCGGCACCGAAGCGATCGTCTGACCGCGATGTGAAGATGATCTCACGCCCTTGAAGGCCCTCGGCGATTAGCTGCGAGCCGAAACTCGTCTCGATCCGCGATCCTTCCAGTTTCACAATGATGCCCGGATCGATGGCCAACCGAGCGTCGGTTCGAGCTCGGACAACACCAAACGATTCCGGACCCAGTTGTTCGATCGACGTCGTCCCGTCATCCAGGAAACTGGTCGTGGCGGCCGGTATCTCGCCGGCCAGCGAATACGGGCCCGCCCCATCCGACGCGCTCCGATAAATGCGGATACGGTCAAACTCGGGTGCAGGCGCCGCCGTCAAGTTAGTCAGTTGGATTTCCCCAGCCAGCGCGAGCGATACGGTCTGGGTCGGATCAGAGGAAGGCCCTTCGGTGCCGTCGGGTCGCGTATAAGTGATCCGATAGTTGTAGGATCCGGCGGCCAAACCGGCAGACCCGCTTCCGGGCATCGCCGTAACACTCGTTCCCTTGACCGTCGGAACATCGCGCTGAAGCAAGTTGGCCGGATCGAGATCGGCGATCGACGAGCTGTCGACGAACGTCGGATCCGACACGTTGATTTGAGCAACGAATACGTAGGGGCCCGCCACGCCAGCCGTGCTGCGGTAGAGCCGCCGAGCGACGAAGTCACCCGTTGCCGAAGGCAGGTTGTTCAATGCTACCGATCCCTGGCTTCCGGCCAATGTGACGGCCGACGTTGCTTCGGATGGTCGCCCTTCAAACCCGTTCGAGTCGACAAAGACGATCTTGTAGCGATAGGTGCCCGGTTCCATCGCGCCGCCGTTCTGGGCGGCAGCAGTTACGACGTTGACCGGCGGCCGAGCAAGTTCCAGAATCGGTTCGCCCGGGGCACCATGAACGACCAGATTCTCGGCCAGGATATGGACGACATCGTTATCGTCGAATCGACCAGGTACGGTCAATTGCTTGCTGCTGTCTCCGGCCGGAGTCGAAATACGAATGAACAGGCCGTTCGTGGAGTTCTCTACGAGCAGGTTATCGTGGATGTCCGGTCCGACACGACGATAGTCCGATGTGAAGGCCCCCTTGAGTTGGAACTGAGGCGCGTGAAAGTTGGTTTCTTCGAAACTGTTTGGATCTGCGGAAATCGGCGCATCCGCACTCGACGAAATCTGATTGTTGGAAATGGTCGGCCGTGCCTCGGTAGCCTGGATCGGGGTGACAATCTGGTTGATCGAGTCAATCACGACGTTGCCGCCACCATACCGCATGTCGGCGTGGTTGACATAGTTCAGGAAGATCCCTTCCTTCTCGTAATTGAACCGTTCCTCGGCATTATCCAGGTCATTGCGATAGACGATGCCACCCCAATCGCCCGACTTGGGCGTGGTCGTCGGCGGCAGGGTATCGAAACCGGTCGTTTCGTCGAAATACGAGGTGAAATGCACCGTGCTGTCGGGCGTGCCAAGGATCTGCAACGCGCCGGCACTTCGGTCGACTCCCAACGATGAACTGCCGACACCGACTCTCGCTCGACTCAACTTGAAAATCGTGCCCCCATCGACCATCACCGTGACGCCCTGGGGGACGTTCAGCGTCGTGCCGTCAGCCAACTGCTGGCCGGGAAGCGAGCCAAACCCGATTTCGTAGGCGAAATTGTCGGCCAGCGTGTCGAGATCACCGTCACTGCCGCCATTGCCGACGATGCGAACAATGTCGCCCGGAACAGCCGCAGCCAAAGCATCTTCGATGTTGGTAAAGGTGGCTTTGGCGCCGAGTTCCGGCCCGGTGGAAACCTTGTCGACGATGATCGTGCGAGACAGGTCTCGCGAGCGGAACCAGAAGTCGTAGGCGCCGCCAGGTCTACCGTCGGCGTCTCCGTCAAAAGAGGTGCCCGTGGCGTCACTCAATACATGCACACCTTCCACGTCGGCCCGGAATGCGACGCGCAAGTCGTACTGGCCCTGGCTCTTACCGCCGACACCAGTGTTGTCGAATTCCGGAGTGTAAGCCTCGGTGCCACTCGCCGTCACGCCGAGCACGTAAACGCGTGTCACACTGACAT
>CAYNDU010000020.1:0-22307 GCA_964395615.1 uncultured Pirellulaceae bacterium
ATCGATGGCACGACTTCTCTCATGTTGGACGACGGTCGGCGATGACTTAGACTGAGAGCCCGCTTAATGCGTTGCGTTTTCACGATAATCGACGACAGATGGAACCGGTTCACTAGCTGGTGAAAGGTAGGGAATATGGCGAATCGACTCAGCGACCAAACGGCCGTCGTTACCGGCGGTGGTACTGGAATCGGGTGGGCGATTGCCCAGGCGCTGGCAGGCGAAGGCTGCCGAGTTGTGATTGCCGGTAGGCGCGAAGCGACCTTGCGAGAGGCGATCAAGCAGGTGGAAGGCCCGGCGGATAGGCCATCGATGATCACATGTTACCCGGCTGATGTGGCGAATCGATCAAGCGTGGCGCAACTGTTCCGATTCGCTCACGAGCAGCTTGGCAGCGTTCGGATTCTGGTCAATGCGGCGGGGATCAACATTGCGAACCGGAGCATGCGAGCGATGCGCCCGGAACAATGGGACGAGGTCTTGGCGGTGAATGCGACCGGAGTCTATAACTGTATGCATGCCGTGCTTCCGGCCATGCGGCAGCAAGGCGACGGTTTAATTCTGAACATCTCGTCCATCGCGGGCAGGCGCGCGTCTGAATTGGGAGGGGTGGCCTACTGTGCTTCCAAATTCGCCGCCACTGCGCTCGGCACGTGCGTCGGAAACGAGGTGGCCGGTGAGGGAATTCGGGTGACGAATATTCTCCCGGGCGAGGTGAATACGCCACTCATCGACCAGCGTGCTGCACCGGTTTCCGACGATCGCAAGGCGGCCATGGTCCAGCCCGAGGATTTTGCCGAACTGGTGGTCGCGATCGCCTGCCTTCCTCCCCGCACGCATATTCCCGAAATGGTCATTAAGCCGACCGTGCAAGAATTCGCCTGACCCACTCGAGGTCGTCCTGTGCGTCGCGTCCCAGGATGAACCGGAGCGCGAAGGGCGATTCCCGCTGAGCAGGGGATCGTTGCGTTGTCGCCGTCGATCGACCATGTGCGGGATCGTAGCCGAGCGGAGGAAACTGCTCGACGCTTTGAACGCCGGCCGCCTGATCAGGCCGACTGTCCGACCATCTTTCCGGTCAGATACTTCAGGATATCTCGCACGGAGATGAGTGCGACCGGTTGCTGCTGTTCGTCTACGATTGGGACGTGCCGGTAGCCACCGAGATCCATTCGCTGGACCGCAAACGCAATATTCGCGTCTTCTTCAAGCACTTGCGGCGCCGTGGTCATGAACTGGGAAACGGGCAGATCGGCAAGTTCGTCCACTTCGGCATTCAGTTTCAGAAGCGCATCACGTTCACTGAAGATGCCAACCACGCGTTCATTGTCGGTGACCACGACACAGCCGATAGCCTGATCGGCCAGCATTTGCAGTACCTGCCCGACGGCCGTGTCGGGAGAGACGGTGGTCACCGGTCGCGCATGTGACAGGTGTTGAACCGGTTCCGAAGTCAAGCATCGCTCGACTTCCGAAGCGAAGTCTGGCAGATCCAGATCGCTCAACGCCTGCCCGCATTGGGCGCACGCGTCGGCTCCTTTGATTACGGATGCATCACAGTAGGGGCATACAATCATTCGACCGTCCAGGTATCACCGGAGTGGAAAAGTTTGTGTAAATCGCCACGGCCCTTTTGTTCGCGAGCCACTTCGATCTGTTGATTCATGTCGTGGTCATATCGGGGTCGATCAACGGCACGAAACACGCCAATGGGCTCGGGAAACTGCGGATGGTGCATACGGCTTAACAAGTAGGCCAGGCTCGGCTCGGCCGAAGCTTCGTCATGAAAAAGGAGATCATCCTCGGTGACCCCATTGCCAAGATCAACGACTTCGGGATCCATCCCGTGGAGCCGGATGCCCTTATCGCGATTCTTGCCGAAGATCAACGGTTTACCGTGTTCGAGTTCGATGAGCGAGTCGGATTTGGACTGCCGGTCGGTTGCATACCCCCAGGCACTGTCGTTGAAAACAACGCAGTTCTGATACACCTCGATGAAGGACGTCCCCTTATGCTCGGCGGCTCGCATCAAGACCTGTCCAAGGTGTTTGATATGGACATCAATGGATCGAGCCACGAAGGTCGCCTCGCAGCCGATGGCGATGGACAGGGGATGGAGAGGGTTGTCGATGGCTCCCATCGGTGAACTCTTCGTCACCTGGCCGAGTTGGGAGGTGGGCGAGTATTGTCCTTTGGTCAGGCCGTAAATGCGGTTGTTGAACAGGATGATGTTCATGTCGATATTGCGGCGGATGCAATGCATCAAGTGGTTCCCGCCAATACTCAGACCATCACCGTCACCCGTAATCACCCAGAGTTGCAGGTCCGGTCTGACCGAACGTAATCCGGAGGCAATTGCCGGCGCTCGTCCATGGATACTGTGCATGCCGTACGTATTCAGATAGTAAGGGAACCGGCTGGAGCAGCCGATGCCGGAAATGAACACGACGTTCTCGTGGGCAATGCCCTGCGACGCCAGCATCTTCTTGGTTTGAGCCAGGATGGAGTAGTCACCGCAACCGGGGCACCAGCGGACATCCTGGTTGCTTGCATAGTCAGCAGGTTTCAGCACGGGTAATTCGGTTGTCATTGTTCCTCACCGATCGCCTTGATTTCACTCTTTATTTCATTCACCAACTCACCGATTGTGAATGGCTTTCCTTTAATCTTGCTGTATGACGTCGCAGGCAGCAGGTACTCGGCCGAGATCAACGTCCGCAGTTGGCCGAGGTTCAACTCGGGAATCAGAATCCGTCGGAACCGACGGAGGATATCTCCCAGGTTCTTCGGGAAGGGGTTGAGATACCGCAAATGCACGTGGGAGACCGACAGGCCCTCGGCCTGGCAATTACTGACGGCCGAGGTGCAGGCGCCGAATGTTCCTCCCCAACTGACGACGAGCACGTCGCCCGTATCGGGTCCGGCCACTTCCTGGTCGGGAATGTCATCGGCCACGCGACGCACTTTTTCGGCCCGCGTCTTCACCATGAACTCGTGATTGTCGGGATCATAACTGACGTTGCCCGAGCCATCCTGTTTCTCCAAGCCGCCGATCCGGTGCATCAATCCGGGAGTACCCGGCAGGGCCCAGGGGCGAGCCAATCGCTCATCGCGGGAATAGGGCAAGAACTCATCGCCGTTATCTCGCGGACCGGGATGTTCGATGTTGATCTTCGGCAACGTATCGATTTCGGGAATTCGCCAGGGTTCCGATCCGTTGGCGATATAACCGTCGGACATCAACACGACCGGCGTCATGAACCGAGCCGCAATGCGCCAGGATTCGATGGCGACGTCAAAGCAATCGGCCGGGCTGCAGGCCGCGATCACTGGAATGGGACATTCGCCGTTGCGACCGAAGATAACTTGAAAGAGGTCGGCTTGTTCGGTTTTCGTTGGCAATCCGGTGCTCGGACCGCCACGCTGCACGTTGACGATGATCATCGGCAACTCGAGCATCACCCCCAGCCCCATGGCTTCACTCTTCAGTGCGATTCCCGGTCCGCTGGTTGTTGTGACCGACATGGCACCACCGAAGGCGGCCCCGATCACCGAGCACATCGCGGCGATTTCGTCTTCGGCCTGAAACGTCCGAGCGCCAAATTCCTTGAGCTTGCTCAGTTCGTGTAAGATATCGCTGGCTGGCGTGATCGGATAGGTTCCGAGGAACAACTCCTTGTCGCTCTGTTCGGCAGCCGCGATCAGGCCCCACGCCAATGCCTGGTTGCCCATAAGGTTCTTGTAGCTGCCGGCCGGCAGCTTGGCTGGATCTACCTGAAAACTGCTAACGAACTCTTCGCTTGTCTCACCGTAATTCCAACCGGCCCGCAATGCTCGTTCATTCGCCTGTGCAATATCTGGTTTATTGCCGAATTTCGCGGCAATGAATCGTAAGGTGGCGCTGAGATCCCTGCCGAACAGCCAGTAGACGAGTCCCATTGCGAAGAAGTTCTTGCACCGATCGGCCAACTTCGAGCTCAATCCCAAATCTTCGACCGACGCTCGTGTCATAGACGTCATCGGAACGTGAATGACGCGGTATTCGTCGAGGGACCCGTCCTCGAGCGGATTGCTATCGAGATTCGCCAGACGCAGCTCTTTGGCAGTAAAGCTGTCAACGTTAACGATCACCGACCCGCCTGGTCGCAGGTCGCTGATATTGGTTATCAGCGCAGCCGGATTCATCGCGACCAGCGCGTCGAGGGTATCGCCCGGCGTGAAAATGTCGTGGGATGAAAACTTCACCTGAAACCCGCTGACTCCGGCGCGCGTACCACGCGGGGCACGAATTTCGGCCGGATAATCGGGGAAGGTGGCCACATCGTTGCCCAACAGGGCAGAGGTGTTGGTCAGCTGTGTCCCGAGCAATTGCATGCCGTCGCCTGAATCGCCTGCCAGCCGGACAGTGGCCTCTTCAAGTTGGATGCACTTCTTTTGGGACGCCGGGTTGCCTTTTGTCGTAGTTGACATGGTCCGCTCGTGATTCTCCCAGGAAATCTCGAAACTGCGGTGGTGGTAAGATTGCCGTCAGCTCAACGTGCGCCTAGTGCCTGCTGCCGACGGCAGACGAGTGATCACGCGCCTTCTCGCTCTTGCATTGCTTGTTTGGGTCGAGGCGGAAGCGTGTACACGACCTCCGGAAAATGCTCGACCATGTAATGAAGGACACCGGTCACCCCCAACATACCAATTGGTCGATTCTCGTCATCGACAATCGGCATGCGTCGGTATCCGCCCTGAGACATCGCGCGAATCGCTGTGGCGACGGTGTCTCGACTCGTCAAGGCGACCGGTCGTTGGACCATGATCTCATCAATCGGGCGATCCCAGGGGACTCCAGTCGCCATGAGACGCACCGCGTCTCTCTCGGTGAAGATACCTTGCAGTCGCCCACCGCCGTCGCAGATCAGGACCGATCCCCGGTTGCGCGACTTAAGCAATTCAAACACGGCCCGAACCAACGTGCCCGGTGCCACGACGAGAGGTTCCGTGGGGTGCGCATGGTCGACCGTTTCCGAGTCCAGATTCAATTGAAATTGCACGAGGTGATTCCCAGCAGGAAAATCGGGGCCCAAGATGTCTGTTCCAATCAAGTCGCGTCGCGCCGGTGGGCAGGTGACCAGGCTTCGTCGGTCGACTCACCTCGCTCCGTCATTACCCTTGCACACTCAATGAGGTGCCTGCGATGGCGTACGAGTGAATGCCTGGCGAGGTTCAGTGGGCACAATCCTGCATGCGGTGAACAACAAGTTATGTTGGGATTGCCGACGGCAGATCCCAATATTCGAGAATATACAACGCGCGCCGGTTGAGTTAAACCGCAAAACCGCCCCAATCGGCGGATTTTGCCAGATCGAAGATCTGGTTATCCATGAATGATCATTCGACCCCAGGACGCTCAGCTTGGCGACCAAAGGCCGTGTTGTGCAGGAAATCGCCGGCCGCCGAATCCGCTCGCCGGATGGAGTCCATTCCCCAGATGGCCCCGGGTGCTGCCTGACGACCAGTGTCGGGGCGTCACTCATCGATCGACGGCGGCTCGACCTGGGGAAAAACACCTTCGGAGCCGTAGAACTTGGTCAAATCGATCCCGCCACGCTGCTCGTCTTCCAAGAGCTTTACACGAACCTCCAGCCGCTCAACCTGCCGCTTGAGCCTTGGGAGAAGGTGCACGGTCTCGTCGGGCGGTGCAGGACGAGGGACGCGCGGATACCCCAAATGCCGTTGCAGGGACTCGAACAGATAGAGCGGGTCCTTTCGCCGGTTGGCCAAGGCTATCTTCCCCTCCTTTTCCCCAAATAGGATCGGTTGGTCGACCGGCGAGGCTCCGCGCCGCCGGGCTTGTCGAGTGACGTAGTACTGGCTGCGAACGTACATCAGATCCGCGAAATCAACGATGCCGATCTGGCGGCGTACCGTCTGGATCCAGTCCCGCCACAACTCGTCAAACACCGGGTCCTGAGCGACGGCGTCGAGCCCCTTTTCGTAGCGCAAGCGATTTCGGCATAACGACTCGAACTGGTACATGAAGAGCCCTTGAGTCGTAGCACCAGCTGCCCGATATTCGGCCTCATACCGAAGGATCTCCAACGCCATGCGTAAGTCAAATCGGCCCTTTTCGTCCTCCGCCTCGTTGACGACGTAGGTCTGAAAGGGAGTAAAATAATGGGCCAGCTGAGCCATCGCAGAGCCCATGACACCCAGGTGCTTCAACTCTCCCAACAGAAAGTCGATGGCCATCGGCAGTTTCGTGGTTGCCAGAATCTCCTCGCGTAATTGGGCAAACAGCTCCTGTAGCGGCATGTTTTCACGGATCCGCCTTCCCAGAGAGCGAAAAAAATGCGCCTGCTCAATGTATTCCTCATGGTCCAGATTCGGCATCGATGCACACTCCCCAGATCCCCCCTTTCGGTCCACATTCTGCCCCAACCGCTCGGCCCGTATCCTACCAGTAAGTCGCCTCCGAGTGTGCTTCGGAGTGACCGTTTGGCGTCTGAGTCACGATATCTCCATCATCTGTCAGGCTCCCGAATGCCACCGGTATAACTCGGCTCACCGGTGCTTTTGGGACCACCTCCCAGGTTGGCCGTCGAACGATCGGCCCCTACCCAGGCAGGAAATCGCACGAGACCGTCCGTTTTGACCGATTGTATTCGCCGCCGCGCTCGGGTGTTCCGTGCAGAGACCCTGTCGATCCAATTGCAGACACCCTGATAATCTCCCCCTGATAATCTCCGCCGTCGATCGTCGCCAGGCGGTCAAGAATCGGACGACTCAACTGACTAGAACTAACACCCACTTGGGCGCTATAATGGTCAGTGTTGGTCGTCCGGCCCGGCAGCCGGCGCCTGGCCGCCGATCGAGCTTCCAGGGGCCGGTACATTGAGAGCCCACCCTCCCCTGGGCGCCCGAGTTCGCAAATCGCTTCGGCACGACGTTCGGTTGTCAAACGTCAGCTGCCCGACGTTTTCAACAGCGGGATGTGGTCGAGGAAGCGGCCGGGGATCGCCTGGAAGCGAGGGACGCGACGCCGTTCGCAGCCGACTTTCTTGTTCGTTGATTTGACAAAGAGGTATCCACCGTGTCGCCTACGTTCTCTACCATTTCGGCTGCCGTCGACGCTGTTGCGCGCGGCGAAGTCGTAATTGTCGTCGATGCGGAAGATCGAGAAAATGAAGGCGACTTCATCTGTGCGGCGGAAAAAGCAACTCCCGAGGTCGTGAATTTTCTGATTTCGGGACGAGGTGAGTTCTGCCTGTCCGTTTTGCCCGACGTCTGCCGCCGGCTCCAGGTGTCACCCCTGGTCGACGCAAACACTGCTCCGTTGCGGACGGCATTCATGACGCCCCTTGACCACGCCAGCGCCAAGACGGGCATCACGGCCTTCGAGCGATCGATGACTGCCCGAGCCATTGTGGATCCGAATTCGACTGCCGAGGATTTCGTGCGACCGGGGCATGTTCACTTGTTGCTGGCCAAGGAAGGGGGAGTCTTGCGTCGAGCCGGTCATACAGAAGCAGCCGTCGATCTGGCTCGCCTCGCCGGTTTGACGCCCGCAGGAGTTCTTTGCGAAATCCTTAACGACGAAGGCCAGCGAGCGAGCCGAGAGCAATTACTGAAAATTGCAGAACGGCACAATCTGCAGATGATTTCGATTGACCAGCTGATCGCTCATCGGCGATTGAGTGAGCAATTGGTCACTCGTGTCAGTGAAACGACGCTGCCAACGCGGCACGGGAGATTCAACCTGGTCGTATACGATGTGAAATACGAAACAAACGCTCCGATTGCGCTGGTTATGGGAGATGTCACGGATCCGAAACGCGTCCCCTTGGTAAGGATGCATTCGAGTTGCTTCACCGGCGATCTGCTGAATTCGTTGCGTTGCGATTGCGGGGATCAACTGCAAATGGCCCTCGAGATGATTGGAAATGAGGGGCTGGGAGCGGTCGTCTACCTTCCTCAGGAAGGACGCGGGATTGGGCTCGTCGAGAAGATCAAGGCCTACGCGTTACAGGACGAAGGGCTGGACACCGTTGAGGCCAACCACGCGCTCGGCTTTCAGGCCGACATGCGAGACTATGGGGTCGGCATCCAGATTCTCAAGAACTTGGGACTGTCGCAGATTCGTCTATTGACCAATAACCCGAAGAAGATCGAGGCATTTAATCTGAGAGGTTACGATCTCAATGTCGTCGATCAGGTCCCTATTCTTCCACCGGCCAACAAGCACAATGCCCAGTATCTTGCCACCAAGCGGGACAAGATGGGGCATCACCTCCCCCTCGACTAGCGTGTCTGCCCGTTCCCCTGGCCCTGCCCGTTCCCCTGGCCCTGCCCGTTCCCCTGGCCCTGCACATTGCAAAAAGAGAACCGCCGGCCGGTCCGGTCATGCGCCTACGATTTGACCAGACGCCAAATGTGACGTAGATATCTGTTGTGGGCAGTTCGCGCCGATTCATTCACTGACGTCGCGGACACAGCTCCTGGGCTCGCCCCGAGCATTACGTGCCCCAGCCTTTTCTTGGTCGACCGTCAACGACCCGGATTCCTCCACATATTTCGCACCGAGCGAACGCGCGCCGCTTCGCTCCGATTGGGATTGAGTGCCCTGTTCCTATCGAACCGGACAACGCCGGTCCTGGCATCGGGTGCGTTCGATCTCGAAAGAGAGTTAACGAATGACTTCATTGGCCTGTGGCCTGCCCGGCACCTTGAATCAGGTCCCCGGCATTGCGGCGGATCAGTCGATTCGCGAGCGGGTTCGGTTGCTGTTTCAGATGTATCGGCAGCAGACGACCGGTGACGACCGGCGCAACGATCGACGTGAACCGTTTCCTTTTCCAATCTACGTAACTCCCGTTGATGAGGGTGGTTCGGCAGTCGTCGACGACACACTGGTCGTTTTGGGCAAACATTTGTCCGAACGTGGGCTAGACTTTTATTATGAGGCACCACTGCCGTATCGCCGCGTCATTGCCTCCTGGGAGAGCTCTGCCGGGCATTGGTTGGCTCTTTTGCTCGACCTGCGCTGGTGTCGCTGCAACAAACATGGTTGGTACGAGAATGGAGGGCGTTTTCTGCAGGTGGTTGATTCACCGTTGAGTGACGCTCACCGATAAGCGCTCGTTCCGATCGCCGTCCGGTTCGGTTGAGACCCTCCAGGCCTCATCCAGACCCGTCACGGTTCGCTCGGACCGGCGTTCTATCGGACAGGAAGGGATCGCTATCCCTGGCACGTGGAGTCACGTGTTTCGTTTCTTCTTCGCCATTCCACAATTGAGTGGTCGGAGCACTGTTGCAATCGACGGCCAGTAATGCTGTCGTTTTGAGATACGATTGCGAATACGTCATTCGCTGCAATGTGCCGGGCCGCGCTGTCAACAAGCGCGGCCCGGTCTGTTTCTTGCCGCTTGATTATCGAGACGCCGTTCTGCTTTTCAGTAACTTGCGGATCTCCGGTTCCAGCTCGGTTACCCTGTGACCGACCGCGACGATCGTTCCCTCACGGTTCAACACCATCATGGTTGGTATTCCCGATATGCCGCTATCGGTCGCCACTTGCTGAGCATCGCTGCCAACCACGTTTGTCCAGGGTATCTTCTTTTCGTCCAGAAAAGCGGCGAGTTTTTCCTGGTCCTTGTCCAGGCTGATCGCCACCACCTCGAGGCCCTCGCCGTGCAGTTGATCGTACAGATCGCGCAGGTGGGGGTACTCGCGAAGGCAGGGTCCACACCAGGTGGCCCAAAAATCGACCAGCACGACCTGGCCACGGTAACTGGGCCAGTCAAGGGGGACGCCAAGGGCCGTCTTCTTGTCAGACAAATCCAGCGGCGTGCCGACAAGGTCATTCGTCTCGGCCCCTCCGGACTTGGCGATCTTGCGGCCGTACCGAGCCAGTTGATTGTCTCGGCTTTTCGCGAACAGCTTGCCGAACTGGCCAAAATAATCCTGGCGTTCGTCGTCCTTTTCCAGGCGATTGATCAACTTGACGGTCGACGACGCGAGGCGTAAGTGCTGTTTGATCAGTTTCTCTTGAGCAGAGAAGTACTTGTCCAACCGAGCCAGAAAGGGCGGGATTTCGGTGACCGGCAGCTCCACCGCCTCGATCGTCTCGCGTTCCAAGCGAAAAAATGCCACCTGTTCGGCGATCGCCGAGCGGGGATCCGAAGCCATTTGGGAAACGAATTCCATCAGCTGCCGATCCGATTGCTCGTCGTCCAGACAGGCTCTCTCGTGGAGCGTTTTGAATTTTACGAGAGCGGCATAGACCTGGTACCGGCTCTTCGTCTCTGCCGCTATCACTCGAGTCGCCGCTTCGACGATCGCTTCAGCGAAGCCCGGCCGCCGCTGGATGCTCTGCGGCTTCTCTTCCATGTCCATCAAGTAATCGACCAGCCCGGCCGGCGTCAAACTGGCCGAAGCCAGGTAGGGATTCGAGTCCTCGGCAACCTCCGGCAATTCCAGTTTCTGGGACGGACCGTCGTCATCCGAAGCATCCGCCGTCCTTGCCGCCGTCACTACCATATGCGCCAGTCCGGCACCCGTCGCCGGTCGATCCGTTGTCGAATCGTCATTCGCGATTTCGGCCACGAGTCCGGCCCATTTCAACTGGGTGCCGCTCGGCGAGTGTTCGCGCCGTATAGAGCCTTGTTTCGACGGTCCGGGACCCGCGGCCGGTTGCTTCGTACCGGGCGTCGCCCCAGCCGGTTCCGGGGGGCCAAGCAATTCAGCCAACTTCTGGTCAAGTGCCTGCCCGCGGACGTGCAGTTCTTGAACGATTCCCTGGCGGTCAAGCAGCACGACAAACGGAATCGTCTCGACGCCACATTGGTCGGCCAGCGCGTTATTCGAGATCGTCACCCAGGGGAGTTTTTCGCTCTCCAGGAACTGCCGAACCGTCGCGGCATTCTGATCGAGGTTCACGCCGATTACCTCGAATCCCTTGTCCCGGTAGGCTTCATAGTTCTTGCGAACGTTGGGCATCTCCTGCAGACAGGGCCCGCACCAGGTGGCCCAAAAATCGACCAGTACGATTTTCCCCTTGTAACGAGCGAAATCGAAGGCCGTTCCGTCCATCAATGTACCTTCGATTACGAGCGGTTTTCCGACCAACTCCAGTCGCCGTCGTGCCTGTTGTACGCGCCGTTGGGCGTTGGCGACCAGCTCTTGATCCTTGGATTTTGCGAACGCCAGCTCGATCGAATCACAGACTTGGATGCCCAGAGCATATTTTCCCATCTGTTCCAGCATCTCCGCCGTCTGCGTCGCCCTGTCCAAGACAATGGGCCCTGGGTTGGGGCGGGCCATCATTTGGCTGAAAGCGGTCGTAAAGGCCTGCTCCGCGTCCTTCTC
The DNA here is from genome assembly GCA_964395615.1 of uncultured Pirellulaceae bacterium. GTDB lineage: Bacteria > Planctomycetota > Planctomycetia > Pirellulales > Pirellulaceae > CAYNDU01. Next base: position 11,356 of record CAYNDU010000020.1, read on the forward strand.
CTCCAAGGCAATGGCACGCAGCTTTGCGTCCAGGTCGAGATCAAGAATATCGAGCTGTTGGAACATGTTGGCTGCTTCGGCGGCGACCTCCGGGTCCTTGTGGTTCTTGAATGCTTCGGCCGTCATTCGAAAGGCAGTCCGAGCCTCCTGCTCGCGACCAAGTTGCCTCAACACCAGCACCAGCTGCTGGCAAACTGCCTGGACTTCGCCGTTACGCGCCTCGTTGGCCAAAAGCGCCTGCAGGTCCGTCATGAGGCCCTCCGTTCCCGCCCCACCTTTCTGGGACACTTCCCCAATGTGCAAACCGAACAAGATGGTCCGGCCGCGAATGGCCAGCTCGGGGTCTTTGTCCGCTGCCAGCGTCTGTGCAAACGCCTTGACTTCATCGACACGTGAGCGTTCGGGCGAGAGCTGGCTCAACGCAGCCAAGGCGTTCAGTTTTGCCTCGATCCCCGTCTTTTTCTGGACGGCATCGAGCGGGCTTGATGCCAGCAGCTTGTCAGCCACTTCCAATCGTCGATCGAAGATGGCCCGCATCTTATCGAGCACGGTGTTTTCACTGCCGGGCGCCGGGCGTCCTTGCATCTGCAGATCGCGGTATTGCTGGTCGAGTTTCTTGAGCGCCTCGACCAACTGAACGGGAGTGGCGTCCGGCGGTACGATGACCGGGTCGAGTTTGTCGCTGGTTATGGTCGGCGGTTGCTCGGGAACACCGCCGGAGGGCTGCATGGATGACCGCTGACCGCCCGTCGACCCAACCGGTGCAGACGGCGTCGCTCCGGCTGTATCCGACGCATCACCGGTCCCGCCTCCGTCCGTCGATTCGACGCCCGGGGAGTCCTCGGCAACTTCCCATTTCTTCTGGCTCGATTCGGCGTCTGCCGAATCGGACGAGCTGCATCCGAACGACACGACGGCGATCGACAGCAAACAAGCCGACGGAAGTGCATACAGGGGCATCCATCTGCGGAAATCGGGTCGAGGTTGCCGGACTGTACGCATGAGAAGACTCCATACAACAAGAAAAAATACGCGGGTCCCGCTTGGGAACCAATTACTTCGACGGCCGGTCACTCCAGCGGTCCCATTGTAGGAGATTGCCGTGGGGCAGGCACCCCCGATTTGGAGCCCACGGATCTCGCCCGGATCGCGTCGGATCGCGCCAAAATCATAGCTCCCGCGTGGATGTGCGACGACGTCGAGCCGCTACTCTCTAAGCTCAATCGGTCGTCGGAACCGCCGATGACGTTAACAGCCGGTTTAGAAGTCGCTCCAATTCATCGCCCCGTGCCGATAACGAGACGACCTTGCCCTGAGCATCGACAAGGATCATCACCGGGATCGCCATGATTCCGTATTCCCGGACGGCCGAGTTCTGTCCCTTGTCACTTCCCGGATGCAATGTGATCCAGGGCAGTTTCGCTTCCTGCACGTATCGATCCAGTGCTTTACGGTCGACGTCCAGGCTGACACCGACAATCTCAAAGCCCCGGCGATGGAAACGCCGGTAGACATCCTTGAGTCGTTGATGTTCGGCCACGCAGGGTTGGCACCATGAGGCCCAGAAATCGATCAACACGGCTTGCCCCCGCAACTGATCGATGGAGAAGACGCGTCCGTCCAGCCTATGGCCCTGCAACGAAAGGGGTCTTCCAGGAAGGGCCATTCGCCTCGCCGCACCGGAAAACACGGCTGCCATATCACGGATCTCCAGGTCCTCACTGCCCGCGGCCAGCCGGGCAAAGGTCGTGTACGCTTCCTCTGCCAAGAGCCGGTCGCTCTGTTCGAGTTGCTGTGCCACCTGTTGAGCAAGGCCGATATCGCCCGGACCCAAAGGGCCCCTGGCTCGCTTCCACCGCAGCAATTCCTGCCATTTCTGGTATTGGTCCGCACGTTCTTTTCCCGACAAATCACCGGCCGAACGAATTCGATCACGCAAGAGAATCTCGGTCGACTTCCAATAGGTTGTTGACTTTGGTTCGACGGGTAGAGCCAACAGCCGCTTGGCGGCGGCTACGAGTGCCACAGGTGCGTCACGTTGGTAACGGAGCAGATCATTGGTGTCGACTGGCTCGTACTGTTGGATTCTGTCGATAAACGCGTCAAGTTCAGCCACATCGCCCTGCGGAACATCGAAAAACGAATCAGGTGCCGCTTGCTCTTCGTGCTCCCCGTACTCCTCGTACTCCTCGTCCGGTTCAGCGGAGCGTCGAATCCGAGCTGCATCGTCATCGGCCGGATGGGGCCCAATCTCGGCTTCGCTGTGGCACCCCGCCAGGCAGCAGAGGAAGATGGTCGCCAGTCGGCGCGGGCTCGAAGACGTCACTTGTTTGCCGATCGATGACGATCGCGGGCACGGAAGGAGTCGAAAGAGGTGGTGTGCTAACGCGGCCATGGGTCAGTGTCCCAAGTGTTGCGTCCCGACGTGACCGGCACGGTCCTGGGCCGAGAACGGTTACGCATGATCTACGGCAAAGCCAAACGTGGAGACTAACCGCCTTCTCCGTGATAATCCACGATGGTTTTCCATGCTTCTTCGGGCGATTCGGCGAACGAGATCAGCGACAGGTCCTCGTCATCGATGACACCCTCATCTGCCAGGAATTGGAAATTGATCACGCGGGTCCAGTAGTCGCGACCGAAGAGCACAATGGGGATCTGCTGCATCCGCTCTGTTTGACGCAAAGTCAACGCGTCAAACAGCTCATCCAATGTCCCAAATCCACCCGGAAAAACGACCAGCGCCCGGGCTCGCATCAGAAAATGCATCTTGCGCAGCGCGAAATAGTGAAATTGAAAGCAGAGTTCCGGAGTGATGTACGCATTGGGCTGCTGCTCGGAGGGCAGCGTAATGTTGAGCCCGATCGATTTGGCCCCGGCTGAAAACGCACCGCGATTGGCCGCTTCCATGATGCCGGGCCCTCCCCCGGTCATGATGACATAATCGCACTTGCCCTCCGTTTGGCATTGCGACGAAACTAACTGTCCGAATTGACGAGCGGCGTCGTAATACTGGGACTTCTCCAGCACTCGGCGCGCACGGTCGACCTTCCGACGGCGTACAATGTCGTCGGGTTGTTCATTTAGCCGAGCTTCCGCATGGGCCAATTTGCTTTCTGCATGAGGTCGTTCGAGGATCTGGGTTCCGCCGAAGACGACAATCGTCGAGTCAATGCCTTCGCGGATGAAACTCAACTCCGACTTGAGTAACTCCAATTGCACTCGAATCGGCCGAAGCTCCGGCTGGCTCAACAAATCAATGTCCTGTTCCGGCAGTAAGTAACTAGGTGACGCGAGGATCTTTTCGAGGTTTTTTGCCTGGTCCCCAGATGCAGCTTCCATGATGGTCCCTTCTTTGGAATAGGAGTGGCTTGACGGGCGATCCGCGACGCGGATCCGGCCGATAAGACCGGCCATGGCGACCGTCACCACGATCAGCCCGAATCCTGTTGTGTAACGCATCTCGACGGATAACTGAGGTAGTAGTTGAGCGAGGTATCTCCAGCTCAGGATATAAGTATAGGTGGCGATACTGAGCCATCCGAACCAACCGATCCTGGCCAGACGCCGCCATCCGGTTCTAGCCAGGCCCTCCAGAAGGTGTCCAGTCGTAGCCACCATGCAGAGGACCACTGCGGCTTGCCATCCGAGATAAGCACCCGCCGTTGCCGCCCCAAGCGTCGATACCCGTTCCGGTCGCCCCTCAGGTTGGGAAGGGCGATGGCCGAACGCGAGACCGATGCGAATCAGCCAGCCGACCAGTCCACCTACGGCAGCGCCGATCAAACTCGTCGATCCCGCTACCAGTCGCGAAGGCAGGCCGCTGCCCGACCAGGCGAAGACGGCGTGCAGGTAAGGGAACAGCCACGGCGCGGCGAGTCCGACAAGCAACGCGGGCAAGAACAAGCGTAACGGTATCTCATGGCGATCGGCGAAGATCATCGCAGCCGCCAATAGGGTCGAAAGCAGCAGGGCATGGAAGGTGAACAGCACCCACATCTGTTCGATGGTTCGATAGTAGTATTCGACCGTCCCCGCATCGCCAGGCAGGTTTCGTCCGGAGCGAAACGTCTCGCACAGTGCCAACCCGAGGAACAGGCTGGCGATCAGCAATTCGGTCAGCGGGTATCGGATAGAGATCCAGGTCCTGCAATCGCGACAGCGACCTCGCAGGACAAGCCAGCTGAAGAGCGGAACATTGTCATACCATCGAATGGCGTGCAGACAGACCGGACAGCGAGAACCGGTGGTCGCGAAATCGATCCCAATGGGAAGCCGCATTACGACGACATTCAGAAAACTCCCCACGCAAGCACCGACAAAGAAGATCCAGATCGCCAGAAAGACGAGCATTGCGTCCGGCAATAACAGGATGAACTCAGTGGCCGTGTCAGCGTGGAGCATACCGGACGATCTTACTCATTCCAGAGGGGGTTCTATTGGTCGTATTCGCGTCGAACAATCAGAGGAAGGGCGCCAGTGGACCGCCACGCGTCGCCAAAGCGTCAATGCGCCGACTAACATCGGCGTCTTCGACCAAGGGTGGCGCATGATGAGGTTTTGCGCGAGCGTCGATGACCAACGGCCCTTCGCACCCCCAATGCTTGTCGCGACAAAAGGCTCCCACACCACTAATATCTGTTGCCGGGTTGCTGCGCGTAAAGACCGCCCAAAGAAAATTGTCCAGCGACTGAGCCACAAAACGGCTGTCATCGACCACAATCAACAGAGCGAAGTCGGCATACTGGCCTGTCGCGCGCAGCGATCGGCAGAGTTCTTCGATATCGTCTCGAGCCGTGCCGGTTGCCGCAGGTCCCTGGATCGCCACAACACCCGGCAAAACGAGCGTCGGTTCCGAAAATCCCGCCGGCAGAACGTGCGGGTCGGTAAAGGTCACGGGCAACGCCCGCCGCACGGGTCCGGAAGCCGCGACCACCAACTTGGAGCCCTCATTGATGCACGGGCCCGTGTAATCGAGCGTGTCAATGGTCGTCTCCGTCTGAAAGTGCAAATCGCGGCGCCAGTCAACTCGCCGCAATAAGTGATCAAGAAACTTGCCAATATCGAACAGGTCCAAATCAGGATTGTCCTGGCCGTTCACGATCAGCAGGTACTTGGCCAGTGACATTTGCCCCTGTCCCAGGATGGCATTGGCTTGAGTTAGCAACTCCCGCGGCCTGGACTGACCGTCGTACGGGGCGTATCGCTCGCTGCCGATCGCCAACATCAGCGGGTGGACGCCTGCCGCGTCAACTGCGTGGACAGCTTTCAATCCCGGGATCAACGTTGGGACAACCGGGGCCGTTATTTCATGGATCAGCTCTCCGAAAACCGTATCCTCCTGTGGAGGCCGGCCGACGACCGTGAACGGCCAAATGGCTCCCTTTCGGCAGGTCACTTGCTCAACTCGGAGAACGGGAAACCCATGTTGCAAGCTGTAATAACCCAGATGGTCTCCGAAGGGTCCCTCGGGCTTCAGCTGATCCGGATCGATGAATCCCTGGATACAGAAATCCGCTTCCGCATAAACGGGCAACCGATCGGGCCGGCAGATCATCGGGATTCTGTGCCCGGCCAACGCACCGGCAAAAGTTAACTCCGACATGCCCTCCGGGAGCGGCATCACGGCTGCCAGCATCATGGCCGGAGTGCCACCGACAAAGACATTGACCGGTAACGGTTCACCCCGCGACAGTGCCGCCGTGTGATGCACGCCGATGCCTCGGTGAATCTGGTAATGCAAGCCGACTTCGCGATTCGCCACGTAAGAACCGCCGCCCAGCTGCACGCGATACATGCCCAGGTTGCTCTCTGCCATTCCCGGGCGTTCCGGGTGCTCGGTGTAAACCATCGGCAGCGTCACATAAGGACCGCCATCATCGGGCCAGGATTGCAGCTGTGGCAACTGGTCAATCGTCAATTGCTCCCCAAAGACCGGGCCCGTGCGCTTTCGGCGAGGCCGCATGTGCGCCACGGTCGGCAATGATGACAGAGATTGAAGAGGCCGGCGAAGAACCTGGGTCGGATCCAGTTTCAATTCGATCAATCGCCGCACGTGATCCAGTTGGCGCCGAAAAATAAACCGAGCACGCTCGAGGGAGCCAAAAAGGTTCGAGACCATCGGAAACCGGCAACCCTTGACATTCTCAAACAGGACCGCCGGGCCGCAGCTGCGAAACACGCGTCTTTGTATTTCGGCAGCTTCGAGCCTCGCGTCGACAGGATCTGAGAGCCGGACCAGGTGTCCGGACCGTTCCAAATCCGCGACGCAGTGCTGCAGGGTTCGGTACGTCATTGAGACATTCTTCGCTATTTGTTACGACGGCAATCGGCCCAGCGACTCAAGGATCTCTTTATCCGGCGCCTCTTCACGCGGCGGCCGTCCTTGCTCTACAATACGTCGATTGCTTAAACATAACTACCTGAATCAAACGACAACAGGCCGGCACGCGTGTCCAGCCAATTGGGCAGGTACGGTCGGACGGATCGTGTCCTGTCCCATCATCCAGAGGAATTTCATCCATGACCAAACTGCTTCCTGCCGAATCAACTGTTCTGGAAAATGAAGCGGACGCCGTTGTCGTTGGGCTGCACACCGACCTCATGCTGTCAGGGAAGATCGCCGAGGTTAATGAAGCGACCGGTGATATGCTCGCACGGCTGATTGCGCAACAGGAATTGCACGGGAAAGTCGGCGAAGTCATGCGATTCATTGAGCCAAACGGTTTGAAAGCGAGCAGGCTGGTCGTCGTGGGACTGGGTGATCGTGAAGAGCTGGGACCGGGAAACGTCGGTCGAGCGGCGGGGGCAGCTGCCAAGAAACTGGCTGCCACACATTGCCGCCAGGCTGCTTTCTATTTTGATCCCGAATGGGAATCGAGCTGGTGCGTTGCCGGTCTTGTCGGAGCGTATTCGGGTTGCCGAGGACAAGACCTGTACCGCACCGATAAGAAGCTGGTTCCGCTCGACGCGATCCAATGGGACGGTGCCGCGGAACGAGATCTGCTGGAAGCTGGTGTGATCGGGCAGAGTATCGATTTGACGCGACAATTAATCAACGAACCGCCGAGTCAGATGAATCCGCGGGCGTTTGCCGATCGAGCGGCATCGGAATCCGCCAAGACGGGCCTCGACTGTGAAGTCTGGGACCAGACTCGGCTGGAGCAGGAGCGATGCGGCGCTCTTCTGGCCGTCGCACGCGGGTCGGCACAACCGCCGTGCCTGCTAATACTCAAGCATCGGGGGAATCCTGACTCGGAGGAATGCCTGGCGCTCGTCGGCAAAGGAGTCACGTTCGATTCCGGCGGCCTGTCGCTCAAGCCGAGCGAAGGAATGAAGACGATGAAGTGTGACATGGGCGGAGCAGCCACCGTTCTCGGCGCCATGTTGGCAATTTCAAAGTTGCAGGTGCCGTTAAACGTGGTCGGGTACGCCGGACTTGTCGAGAATATGGTCAGTGGCGATTCTTACAAGTTGGGCGACGTTCTCACGGCTCGTAGCGGCACCAGGATCGAGGTGCTTAATACCGATGCCGAAGGACGCCTCGTGTTGGCCGATGCGCTGAACGTGGCTGTGTCTCAAGGTGCTTCCAGAATAGTCGACCTCGCCACTTTGACCGGAGCATGCCTGGTTGCGCTGGGACTCGATGTTGCCGGCGTGATGACGAACAATCAGGATTGGTGTGATCAGGTGTTATCCGCCGCCGGCGGTTGTGGTGAGGCTGCGTGGCAACTGCCGATGTTCGCGCAGTTCAACGAGCAAATCGAAAGTGACGTCGCCGACATCAAGAACGTTGGAGAAGGGCGCTGGGGTGGGGCCATCACGGCAGCAAAGTTCCTCGAGCGGTTTGTCGAGGATCGGCCTTGGGTGCATATCGACATCGCCGGACCTTCGTTTTCCGAAAAGCCCAAATCGTGGCTCGACGCGGGTGGTACAGGAGCTTTTGTGCGGTCACTGGTCCAATTGGCACGAAATCTTGCCTGATCCGGCCCGTCCGGGGCCTGCCGAATGGGCCAAGAAAGACGGCCGGAGTGCGAATAGACGTTAGTTTCTTTGACCTGGGTGCCGGCTGTCCGGCCGTTGGCCGAGTACGGTCGGTCGCGGTAGACTATACGCAATTTCCTGAATTCACCCGATCATCACATCACTCGAAGGGGTCTTCGGTCATGTACACGCTGTATCTCTGTTGCGCTTTGCTGGGCGGGACTGTGTTCATTATGCAGTTTGTCCTGGCTGTCATCGGCGCGGGGGCCGATGATCTGGACTTCACGGGTGACATGCCCGACGGCGTTGACATGCCCGACGTGGGGGATCTGTCGGACCATGCGGCCGGCCATGGATCAACGTGGCTCTTCGGGGTGATTTCGTTTCGAACGGTTGTCGCGGCGATGACGTTTTTCGGGCTTGCGGGGATGGCATCGTTGGAGACGAACCTAAGCGGTCCATTCACGCTCCTTGTTGCATTGGCAGCCGGCGCGGTCGCCATGCTCAGCGTACATTACCTCATGCAGTTGCTTTACAAGCAACGGCATGATGGTACGGCTCGTATTGAGCGAACGGTCGGTCAGCGCGCGAGCGTCTACGTTCCGATCCCGGCCGCAAACTCGGGGCTGGGAAAAATCCAGATCAGGACGCAAGGCCGGATCATGGAATATGCCGCCAAAACGCCCGCCGATTGCAAACTGACCACCGGCACGACCGTGCAAGTTACCGCCGTGCTGACTCCTTCTACCGTGGAGGTGGAACCTTTGGTGGAGTCTGTCGACGGATTGCCACCGGAGGATGCCTCACCCGATCCGGGCGAATCAGCCTGATTCTCTCCCGGGCAAGGTGTGGACGGCGGACGGAATCGCGGACGGATAAAGTCGTCGGCGCGACTGTTTCATCGCGGCGCCACGGATTGACTGCATGATCGAATTCGAGTGGTAGTTGCGAATTGGCGACGGATCGCGCGTGTCCGAGGCCGCCGTTCCGTGGGATGGCGGCGCTCACGGCAGCCCGACAAGAGTGTTCTGTTCACAAATGACACGGGGAGGTTTTTTACATGATCCATCTATCCGTTCCAGCGTCGAGCCTGTTGGGCCAGACTTTTCCGTCGGGTGCATTGGGGTACGCGATCATTGCCGCCGTCTTGGTGGTGATCTTCATGTTCAGCATCCTGCTGCTGATGGTGAAACAGTATAAGCGCTGTCCGAGCAACCGGATCCTGGTGATCTGGGGACGTGGCAAACGTTCCGGTACGCCCACCAAGACGATCCACGCCGGCGCCCAGTTCGTGCTGCCGTTGTTGGAGGATTACGCCTATTTGAGCCTCGAACCGATTCAGATCGAGATTCCACTACGCGGTGCCCTCTCCTTTGAGAATATTCGTGTCAATGTGCCGAGCGTCTTTACCGTCGCCATCAGCACCGAAAAGACGGTGATGCAACAGGCGGCCATTCGCCTGCTTGGCCTGTCGGTCGGAGAGGTTCGCAAACAGGCGGAAGAGATCATCTTCGGTCAATTGCGACAGGTGCTCGCTTCGATGGGGATCGAGGAAATCAACCGAGATCGCGATGTGTTCCTGCAGCACATTCAATCGTCGCTCGAACCGGAATTGAACAAGATCGGCCTCCAGTTGATCAATGTCAACATTACCGACATCACCGATGAATCGGGTTACATCGACGCCATCGGACAGAAGGCCGCCTCCGAAGCAATTCAAAAGGCGCGCGGCGATGTGGCGGACAACGAACGAATGGGTGAAACTCGAGTCGCCGACGCTGAACGCGACAAGACGATTCAAGTGGCCAACGCTCGAAAAGAGCAGGCCATTGGTACTCGCCGAGCCGAACGTGACAAGGCAATTCAAGTTGCCGAGATGGAAAAGGAACAGTCGATCGGTGAGAAAGCAGCTGCCTTTCAGCGCGAGTCGGAGGTGAAGGAGTCTGAACGACAGATGCGGGTTCAGGTTTCCAAGGCTGAAGCCGTGGCCATCGAGGGCGAAAATGTCGCCCAGGCTACCGTCGCCGCCTCACAGGCGGAACTGGCCGTCAAGCGGGCTGAAGCGTATGAACGCGGCGAAAGCCGGAAGAAGGAAGCCGAGGCCTCCGTGTTGGAAGTGCAGAATCGGGCGTTGGCCAAGGCAGCGATCGCCGAGGCCGAGCGAGTCGAAGCCGAAAAACGGGCCGAGTTGGAAGCGCCGGCGAAAGCAGAAAAGGCTCGCGTGGTCGTCGAAGCCGAAGCGGCCGCCGATCGGAGACGCATCGAAGCACTCGCCGAAGCCGATGCCATCTTTGCGAAACTGGATGCCGAAGCTCGCGGACAGTTCGAAGTACTCGCCAAGAAAGGCGAAGGCCTGCGCGAGATTGTGAATGCCTGCGGCGGATCGAAACAGGCTTTCCAAATGATGCTGCTCGAACATCTCGACCACCTGGCCGAATCCTCCGCTCAGGCGATCTCCAATATCAAGTTCGATAAGGTCATTGTCTGGGAGAATGGAGGTGCCGACGGGAAAGGAAACACGGCAGGATTCCTCAATAGCATGGCCCATACGCTCCCCCCCATGATGCAAGTGATGAAAGACATTGGTGGAGTCGAACTGCCCGAATCGCTGATCAAACTCAATACCACCAGCGAGACGGCGGTGGCGACCGAATCGGACGGTGCCGTTGCTACACGGGTTGAGCCTGCGGGGAACGGTGACGAGGCGGAATCGACTGACGAGGAAGACACAGAGACGGCCGGTTAGACGGTCTGCCCGTAATCTTCTGCGAATCATCGCGAAGGGCACGAAGAAACAGATCGAGTGTGGCTCCTGCTTCCCTCACTCGGTCTTTTCCTCTTCGTGCCTTTCTTACTTCAACCGCACCAGAGATTTCGACCGTCATCTCGCCTCTTGGCCCCATTCGCGGTATCTTAGAGACTTGGCCGCTGACGTGCGGTCAAGAAAGAACGTCGCAGTGTCGAGTTAG
>CAYNDU010000021.1:0-22052 GCA_964395615.1 uncultured Pirellulaceae bacterium
CGGCCCCGCCGGAGCGCGCGCCCCAAAAAAAACCGCCCGGCCCGGCCCGCAACCTGGTTTTTTCTGGCCGCCGCATCCCCCCCCCCCCCGCCCGCCGTGCTCGCCCAGCGGCTCGGATAACTGAAGGTCACGTGCCCCTGCTCGTCAACGTCCTCCTTGAGGCCGATCCAGACCAGCGGTTCGGGACCGACACCTCCCTCGGGATAACAGTGGAGTCCGAACCAGTTCATCCGCAACTTTACCAGTTGTGAAAAGCAGGCCTTATAATCATCGCCCGACCACCAGTCGGGGCCCTCCGTAAAATCATGAAACGGCTGAATCCCACGGTGCTCAAATAGCGGCGTCCCGGACTCCTCCCATTCCGTCCACTTCCATTTCGTCTTCTGGTCGGGGATGACATCCGCGTGTAAATAGAACCGAACGCCAAGCCGTTCGGCAAGCCGATAGGCACCATATAGAGTCGCTATGCCGCTGCCGCCTTCGACCACCAACGCACTCTCATCGTCGCCTACCGTACAGGACAAATGATACTGCTGTCGACTCAGTGTCGAATTCAACCGGACGTTGATCGTTGATCGGCGCGTAGTCGGATCATCCACGACCGGAATCACGTCGCCTGTGCGCAGGTAGACGTAGCGCTGTATCTCCCGTGCGGCCAGGGTCATCAACGGCGGGCTATCCGCGGGAACAAGGATCTCGAAACCACGAGGCGGCGATTCTGCCGGGAGCGACCCCGCCACGGCTGCCACGCTTAAGAACAGTGCCGGCACGATTGCATTGCATCGGATTTGCGACATGGTTGTACCTCGGCGTTTGTTGGCGGAAACAAGTTATGTGCAATCGAGTCGTTTGCGTGTCGGTTTCGACGTCCAATCTCATGTCTAGACAGTACAAATGCTGCGCCGCGCAAACACTTCACATCCAGCCAGCCAAAACAGGCTGCCGGTCGCCGAAAGCACGCCCAAGTTCGACCAGGGAATATCTCCATGCTGAATCAGATCGGCCGGCTGGTAGTATTGCAATAGACTCAGAAATGTGAACGACTCGGCCGGCTCCCAGAATTGCCCGAGAAATGTCACAAAAAATGAGAACAGGACAACGGCAAACACAACTCCCACGGCCCGCCCACGACGATCGCTGCAGGCTGACACGAAAAGGGCAATGCCGCCCACTGCGACGTAGACCATGAACAGGTTGGCCAACACCATGATCACCCGCACGAGCCCCGAGTTCATTTCGTTCGGCATCGAAGAACTGGCGAGCCAATGGCCGATTCCCGCCGCCACGAAAAGGACCAGCCCGGTCGCTAGCCAGGAGATGGTCTGCGCCACGTAGAGCCGGCGCCGCGAGACGGGAAGGCCGAGCAGAAAATCGATCGTCCCACGATCGATCTCGCCCGCCGGCAGACGCGTACATAGCATAATCTCGTGGGCCCACAACAACGTCAGCACGACGGGGTGTACCCAAATGAACGCCTGCATGGCGCGCGCCGTAATACTGTCGCCGATTTCCGTTCCGATCATCACACTCAACAAGGTCTTGACAAAGGGCATCTGCTGGAAGATCGTTCCCATGCCGCCCAGCACTTGAGGAACCACGTGCGTGAGAAGGCCCAGGATCGTTGCCAGGCCCAGTCCAAAACAGAGGGTGGGAAACCAGACGTCCCGCCATTCTTTGACCAGAAGTCCTCGCATCAGTCAGCTCCCTCTTCCGCACGAAAAAAGGCCCGAAACAGACTCTCCAGGTCGGGAGCACCGATTTCCAGATCCTCGGCCTGGTGAGCGGCCGCCCAGGTCACCAGTTGACCTGCCGCGCCGTCCATCTGGCCAAACCACTTTCGATCGGTGGATTCCAGGCGAGTGAACCAATCGGGCACGACGGCCTTTCGAGCCGTCTCCTGGTCCGCAAAGGTGATCGTCACGGATCGCCGAGCTCGTTGGCGCAGCGTCTCCATGTGCTCATCGGTTACGATCCGACCGTCACGAACGATTGCGATTCGATCGCACAGCTGCTCGACCTCACTGAGCGTATGGCTGGAGAAGAAGACCGTATGTCCCTGGCGCGTCACCTCGCGAAGATAGTCGATCAATTCGTTTTGAATCAGTGGGTCCAGGCCGCCAGTCGGTTCATCAAGAATCAGCAGTCGGGGTCGGTGTGCCAGGGAGAGGATCAGGCCAAGTTTCTGTCTCATGCCACGCGACATTTTGCGCACGGGAACCTGCCGCTCCAAACACAATCGATCGGCCAGCTCGTTGCCGTGCGGCGCGACGTCTCGACCTCGCACAAGACTGCTGATGCGCAGCCCTCGTTCGACCGTCAGCCATGGGTATAGGCGGACATCTCCCGGCAGATAACCTACGTTGGCTTTCAGTTGCCTGCCGGACTTCCAGCAATCCTGGCCAAAAACATGGGCACAACCCGACGTTGGCTTCAAGAAGCCCATCAGTAGCCGGATGGTCGTCGTCTTGCCCGATCCGTTCGGTCCAAGGAACCCGAACATCTCGCCCTCAGCGATACTCAGATCGACCGATTCAACGCCCGTGCGTTTCCCGTATCTCCGAGTCATCCGATTCGTGCAAATCACTGGCGATGTTCGCTGATCCGCGAGAGCGTCCATAGGCACACCTGTCTCTATGTTTAGCTACGTCCAATGCGACCATTACCGACCAATCATACCCCGATTCTCACCCAGCAACAGTCGGGTTCGTGTCGAAGACGCGTCCCACGCCGTCGCCCCCGTCGTTACGTTTTCAGTGCCTGCGAGCGCGATCATAAGGTCGCTGGAATCGGGATACCGCGGGTTGACAGTTTGGGGCGGCGTGCTGAGAATCTGCGGATCTGTGGGTCGATGCCGGCCGTGCGAATAGCAGGTCGAGTTCAAATCCCGGGCCCGCCGAGTCCCTCACGTGGGAGCATGAAATATGGCCATCTGGACCAGTGCGTTGATGCTGTACTTGATTCTCGATCCGTTTGGTAACACACCGGTCGTGATCACGCTGCTGCAGGACGTCCCCCCTCGTCGGCGCAAGTGGGTGATTTTGCGAGAGCATCTGATCGCTTTGGCCGTTCTTCTGTTCTTTATGTTTCTTGGCCGGCCGTTTCTCGACCTGCTCGACATACGGGGGCCTGAACTGGAGATCGCCGGCGGCGTCGTGATCTTCCTGATTTCCCTGCGTATGATCTTCCCCTACCACGGCGCTTTAATGGGGGATGACGAGTTAGAGGGTGAGCCCCTGGTCGTACCGCTCGCCGTACCGCTGCTTGCCGGCCCGAGCGCCATCGCAGTTGTCATGCTCTTCACGTCCGCTCAGCCAACCAAAATCGCTCAGCGCGAGGCCATCGCCGCGGTCGTCTTGGCCTGGAGCGCTGCACTCGCAACGTCGCTCATCAGCCAGCAATTGGCGAGGGTACTCAGTCGGCGGGGTCTGGTGGCCATCGAGCGGTTGATGGGCATGGTTCTTTGCGTGATTGCGGTCCATATGCTCCTGGCTGGACTCGAACATTATTTGAGCGGCCTTTGAACGATCTGAGCCAAATCGAAGGGCGTCCGGCACGTTCGCCCGTTGTTTGTCAAACGGCTTTCGATCACAATCTATATTTGAGAGCAGAACGGCCCATTTCATGCGGAAATGACGGCCAACTCCGTGCCCCTACCCTCGAGTTGCTTCGAAAGGCCTCCTTCCATGAGCGCATGGTCCCTTAAACGTGCGGTACTGAGCTCCCTGTTGATGATGCTGATCCTGCCGGTTACAACACGCTCCGATGACAAACGCCCCGCATGGTCAGCTCCGGCCCTCGAGCACTCGATCTCCGTGCGTCGAGGGGCGAACGATGAACGCATCACGTTCGAAACCATGATCCGGGAGTTGGGGCAGGCAGACGCCGTTTTCTTAGGAGAATCTCACAACGATGAAACGACTCATCGATTCGAGCTCGCCGTCTATGACCGGTTGATCAAGAATCGAAAGAACGTCGTGCTGGCAATGGAGATGTTCGAACGCGACGTGCAGTCGCAACTCGACGACTACCTGGCCGGCAACATCGACGAAAACGAATTCAGATCTTCGAGCCGGCCGTGGGGCAACTACCAGACGGCGTATCGCCCGTTGATCGAACGTGCCAGGCAAGCAGGCCTGCCGGTCATCGCGTCCAATTTTCCCCGTCCACTGCGCATGCGGATCGCCCGCGAGGGTTCGGACATTCTCCAACACCTTTCGGCGCAGGAACAACCACAGTCGCCCCGCAAGTTTCTGCCGAATACGGACGCCTATTGGCGTCGAGTGGACAACGCCATTCGTAGCCATGCCGCGATGATGCGTGGCTCCGACGATGGCGACGACCGGCGACTCTACTCCACCCAATCCCTGTGGGACAACAGCATGGGGGAAGCGTGTGCCGATGCCTTGGACAAATTTGAAGGTTCTGTCGTTGTGCACGTCAACGGCGGATTTCATAGCGCTTATTGGGACGGTACGGTCCACCAGTTGAAGTCGCGAAAACCGCATGTCAAGGTGGCGACCGTCGCGGTCACGCCCGTTACCAACCCCTCGACCGCTCGGGTGACGGGTAAACCGATGGCCGACTATGTCGTATTTGCCGAGTCTCGCGCCTCGGACTTGAACGAAGGGACCTGGTCCGTCTCCGTGCGCGGTGGAATCGATTACAAGCTGCATATGCCCTCGCAGGCCAGCGACTCCCAACCGGTTCCGCTGTTGATCTGGCTCTCCGACGACGGCATGAACGCCCAGGATGGGCTCGACTTGTGGAAAGACCGGTTGGGGTCGGTCGCGGCCATCGCCGTGGTTCAAGCACCGTTTCGCGAAACACAGGCAGATTTTGGAGTCGGCGGGCGTTGGTACTGGTCTGACTCCTTCATGAGCGACTCCGCGACGATGGTCACCGCCGTCGAGCGGATATGGGGCTATGTGTCGCGGCACTTCCCGGTCGATCCCGAACGTGTTTGCGTTGCGGGAGAGGGAACGGGCGCGACGGTGGCGATTGTGACCGCCCTGATGTCTGATCGTTTTCCCGTCTCGGCCGTGGCGGTCGCTCCCCGCCAGTACCAGAAGGTCAAGGACTTCTCACTCCCATTGCCCCAGCTGCGAGGCGATGATCCATTGCCCAGCAAGTCCGTACAGATTCTTGGAACCAACACGGATCTCGAGTGGTGGACACCGGAGTTACAGCAGTACATCGAGGTCGGCTTGCCGAGCAAGTGCGAGTTGCAGGCGGATCAGCCATGGGAGCGAGAACGTTCTGAAGAGGAGATGCTGCGGGCGGCATTGGGTCTACTGCCGCTGCCGCCGGTCGAGTCCGATTCTCCTGCGCTCGTCGTGCTGCAATCTGATTCGCCAAAAGCCCGACACTGGGCCCGATTGCATGCGTTAAGAATCGCACGACGCGACAATATCCCCGTGGCCGTCACCGCGTCCCCCCCCTCCGACTCGTCGGTCCGCCAGATTCCCGCGATAATTCATCCCACAGCCTTCGGCGAGTCGGGAGCCTTGCCACGTTGCCCAGGTCCCTTCGGAGGCACAACGGTCCTGGTCCTACCGGACGAACTTGACCAGGCAACCGTGGACGCGTGGATGCAACTGGAAGAAAATGACCCGCTGGCAGCTCACAGTCGGTTTCATCGAGTCCGAATCGCCACCCTCGATGGAGCTCACCGACTGGCCGACGTATTGACAAAACTGAAGTCCGAGGGGCGGATGAATATCTTGATCGCCCCGGCCACGTTCTGTGCCGACGAAGCCCAGATGCGCTCGATCAAAAAACAGACGCTGGCATTTGACGACGAAATGACGCTGCACTGGAAGCCGGGGCTCGGCGGTCAGAAGATTACGATCGCCGGCCAAACCGATAGCGGCCTGCCCATCCGGCACACATTGACTGTGACTCTGCACCCCGAAAGTCACGTCCTTCAAGTTCAGGACGACGTCGATCTGGACGCATCTCGGGCAAAGGCCGGAACGGAATTCGCGCTCAATCGACAGCTGATCATCGAATCGAGTCAACCGAAACTCGACCCGCTACCAGGGGAGAAGGACGAACGCCTGCGACATTATCGGCTCGCGGCCGACGCGCCTAACGGCAAGGTCGTCTTACATTATGCCGGTCCGATGGCATTCGGGTTGTCCGACCAGAAAGAGGAATACACTCGCGGATTCCGACAGACGGCCGGAACGGTTGGCACTGAGGGCGTTTACCTGGACGGAAATAGCGGCTGGGTGCCGCAATTCAACGAAGACCTCATTCGATTCCAACTCGAAGTACATGTCCCCGATCAATGGCACGTCATCAGTCAGGGCGAGGGATCGTCGAGAGATGAGAGCGGGGTGGCCCGATGGGACTCGCAGGGACCGGTCGAACAGGTTTACCTGGTCGGTGGCCCTATGAAAAAATACCAGGAGACTGCCGGGGCGGTGGAGACGCTGGTCTACCTCCACGAGGAGGACGACGGGTTGGCACGAAAATACCTGGACGCCACTGCCCGCTATCTCGAAATGTACCGTGGGCTGATCGGCCCGTACCCCTACGGGAAATTCGCGCTCGTCGAGAACTTCTGGGAGACGGGCTACGGGATGCCTTCCTTTACCTTGTTGGGCCCTCAGGTCATCCGGTTTCCCTTCATTTTGCACTCATCCTACCCGCACGAGATTCTGCACAACTGGTGGGGCAATTCGGTCTTTGTCGACTACGACGCAGGGAATTGGTGCGAAGGGCTCACGGCCTATCTGGCGGATCACCTTGTTCAAGAACAACGGGGGCAGGGTGCCGACTACCGGCGTACAACGCTGCAAAAATATCGCAACTACGTGCAAGAGGATCGAGACTTTCCGCTCACGGAATTCCACTCACGGCATAATGCGGCAACCGAGGCCGTCGGTTACGGCAAGGCACTGATGACGTTCCATATGCTCCGTCGCCAACTGGGCGATGACCTCTTTCGACGTGGACTGGCAGACCTTTATCGTAAACAGCGTGGCAAACGAGCCGGTTTTGACGATCTCCGCGCGTCGTTCGAAGCGGTCTCGGATCAACGGCTGGATTGGTTCTTTCAACAGTGGACCGAACGTGTCGGTGCGCCGATCCTCTCGTTGGCCGACGTCCACATGACTCGCGCTGACGAACAGTACATCGTGTCGGGAACGGTTCAGCAGACTCAAAGTGGCGAACCGTACCAGATCACGATCCCATTCGTCGTGCAATCGACCGAAGGAACGGTCGAATTCCAAGTCGAATCGGCGACGGCCGAGCAGCCGTTCGAGTTGCGGCTCGATGCGCCGCCCCTCTCTCTGCACGTTGATCCGAAGTTCGATCTGTTCCGACTGCTCGACCCACGCGAAACTCCCTCGTCGATCGGACAGATTTTCGGGGAACCGGAAGTGCTGGCCGTGTTGCCCGGTGCCGCGACCGAAGCCGAGCGCCAAACCTATCGAGACCTGATCGAAGCCTGGCAAAGCGATCAACACGAAATCAAGTTTGTGATCGACACCGAGCTCGATCAACTTCCGGATGATAAGGCCCTGTGGTTCCTCGGGCGCAACAATCGGTTTGCACCGGCACTTCTCGACGGATTACACGGCCCGGACGATTCGACCACCGGCGGTGTCCACCTCGGAGAACAAACGGTCCCATTTGCCGACCATTGTGTCGTGGTCGTCCGACGTCATCCGCTAAACATAGAAAAGGCCGTGGGGTTTCTCTACGCCGATGCCGAGGCTGCAATTCCCGGCCTGGCAAGAAAACTGCCTCACTACGGAAAATACTCTTACCTCGCGTTTGAGGGCAACGAGCCGACGAACATGGCCAAGGGACAGTGGAATTCGGGCCGTTCGCCCCTGCGAGCCGACCTGCGGTCGGACCAAGGCTCCGAACCGAAGTCGCTCGATCAGCCCGAACGAGCGGCCCTGGCCGAGCTACCGCCCGTATTCTCATCGCAGAAGCTGAAGACCTACGTTGACTGGCTCGCGGCACCCCAACGAGAAGGCCGCGGGTTGGGGAGTGCCGGCTTGCAGGCTTCGGCGGAATTCATCGCCAAACAGATGGCGGAGGCCGGCCTGCAACCTGCCGGAGACAACGGCGGTTGGCTGCAGAAATTTCGTGTGCCACAGGGCGCCGACGGAAAGGCAGTCGACACCTACAACGTGGTCGGCGTTCTCCCCGGGACCAACGAAGCCTGGCAGGATCAATCCGTCGTTTTGGGAGCTCATTTCGACCATCTGGGTCGCGGCTGGCCCGATGTACGAAGCGGTTTTGAAAACCAGATTCATCCGGGAGCCGACGATAACGCCAGTGGCGTCGCCGTCTTGTTGGAATTAGCACGCACGCTGGCCGCCCAGCAAGGGAATTCCAGAAACCTCGTCTTTGTGGCCTTTTCCGCCGAAGAATGCGGTCGTCTGGGGTCGGAGTTCTATGTCCAGCATCCCCGCTATCCCGTCGAACAGATTCGGGCCATGATCAACCTCGACACGGTCGGACGATTGGGGGACGGAAAAATCGCCGTCCATGGGACTGCGACCGCCGACGAGTGGCAGCACATCTTTCGAGGTTGTGGGTTTGTAACGGGCATCCCCAACCAGATCGTACCCGAGGGCGACGACGCGTCCGATCAGCTCAGTTTTGTCGCTGCCGGCGTGCCCGCCGTGCAGATCTTTACGGGTGCACACGGCGATTATCACCGCCCGTCCGACACGGCCGACCGGGTCGACGTGCCCGGTCTGGTCAAGGTGGCGACGTTCGTTCAGGAAGCGGTTCATTACTTATCCGAACGAGAGCCGCCGATGACGGTTCGAATCGGCCACGGTTCGGCCGCTCCAGCTGCCATGGCAACCCATCCTGCGACAGGGCGTAACGTCCTGTTCGGCACTGTACCGGACTTTGCATTCGCGGGGCCCGGCGTCAGAATCGAATCGCTCGTTGCCGATTCACCCGCTGCTTCCTCGTCGCTGAAGGCGGGTGATATTCTGACTAAGCTCGATGGCAAGCCGCTAACCGACTTGCGGGCGTTTTCCAATGCACTCAAGAAACTCGAACCGGGCCAAACCGTGAAGGTCGAGTATCAGCGCGGCGCAACGACCGGCACGACTTCGGTGACCGTTCGTCAGCGGTAGTCACCGGGAATGCACTCGAGTCCGGACCGTTGAAAACGGCGAATGTCCGCTTTCGCCGTTTTCAACGACGCTCGGTGACTACGCCTTGCCGAAGCAGAACAGCGTCTTCGCTGATCGAATGAACAGGCGACCATTCGAGATTGCGGGTGTCGCAAAACAAGATTCTCCCAAGGCCCGCGCATCGATCACCTTCCAGTCGCGGCCTGCCCGAACGGTGGTCACGGTTCCGGAGATGTCCACGATAAAGATCTTGCCGTCACCCGCCACCAATGACGCATAGAATTTCCGGCCTCCCTTTTGCAGCCGGCCTCGCTTGACGAGCTCGCCCGTGTCTGCATCCAACGTCGACAGAATCCCCCCATCTTGAACGAAATATATCAGGTCGTCGTAGAGAATGGGCGAAGCGACATAGGGGACCGTTTTGCGAAAGTTCCAGACGACCCGTTCGCTATCGTTCTTGTCTTCCAGGCTGACGGCCACCAACCCTCCTTTATTCAACATCGTCCCGAACGCCTTGTTCCACTCGCTCTCGACAATGGCTCCGTCTCCATCTCCCCACTCCTTGTCCATGCGTTCCATGAACCGGTGGATCGCAGCGTTGCTCTTGACCTCATCGAGTTCGTAACGGCCGTCCTTATTCTTGTCGAGAGCGGCCAGTTGACTTATGGGCGTCGCATCGCCAACGGGCTCGCAAACAAATGCTCGGCCGTCGGATATCAGCGGGACGGTAACGGGCGCGTTGCAAACGCCGATGGCGGACCAGACAAGTTTTCCGTCGGCAGGGCGATACGCAAAAAGTCCGGTCGGTCCGCTCGACAGGACCAGTTCATCTCCTCCGGTCGTCCGATAGACGCCCGGCGTCGAATAGGCACCCGTTACGCCGTCAATCCTGGCCGTCTTCCAACGCGGCTCCCCGGAAGCCACGTCAAATCCGGCGATGGATGAGTCCTGTAATTGATCGGTAACCACGACGACCAGATCACCGACGATGGTCGGCGACGCAGCGATGCCGTGCATGCTGTGATAAGGGCCAACGTCGCGTTGCCACAGTAATCGACCCTTCAGATCGTAACAGTACAACCCGGCATCGGGGTACAGCACGACCACCTGCCGGCCATTGCTGGCCGGCGTGCAGGTGGCCGGCCCGTTGGGGGCGCTGGCAATTTCATCACGTTTCTTCTCAACGTGCTTCGCCCACCGTTCCGTACCATCGCCAAGATCGCAACAATGCAAGGTGCGCTGGTCATCAGAATACGATGTAAAATAGACACACTCGTCAACAACGATCGGCGAAGAACTCCCCTTGCCGGCATCGATACTCCAAAGCAGTTCCTTCTCTCGGTCAACCACATCCGGCAAACCCGATTCGCTCGACACGCCCGTCCCGTCGGGGCCTCGAAACCGCATCCAGTCCTCGGAAGAGGCCGTCCGGACCCAGGAAACCAAAACGACCAGGGCCAAGAAACGGGTCAAGTGCATGCGAATCATGTGTCTCTTTCGCGAATACGCCATACAACTCTGGCTAGGAACAGGTACGATGGCACACGTTACCGGTCACGGACGATCGAAAGGAAAACGGAGTTTTCAGTCTAACGATGTTGGGACAGTAGGAATAGTAGATTCAGCATCAACGTCCGGTTGGGCGACGAGTCTGGATGTCGCCCGGCGGCATGCCCGTAGCTGCCTCGGGGCGGTCGCTGGCGTTGGGCGCCGTGCCCGGTTCGTCTCCCCAGCGTGTGCCGCTACGCGACCAACGCGTGGGAGGGACCGACCAAGGACCTGCGAATTTCCGGAAACACGGCTCGCCACACCTACTTGCCTGCCGCAACTCCATCGTGGGACAATGGGACGAACTTGACGTCATCCCATTCCCGACATTTTCACGAATTCGAGGTTGTAATGCCATGCGCATCTCCCTGGTCCTGATATCCTGTTGCCTGCTGTCCGGCGCCGTGACGCGGCCGTCGGCAGGGGCAGATCGCCCAAACGTGCTGTTTATTCCCATCGACGATCTGCGGACAGAGCTCGGATGTTACGGGGTCGCTCACATCAAGAGCCCGAACATCGATCGCCTGGCATCAACGGGGACCGTTTTTCTGCGTGCCTATTGCCAGCAAGCGGTCTGCTCGCCCTCGCGTACCAGCCTGATGACCGGCCTTCGCCCTGATTCGACCAGGGTATATGACCTCGAAACACACTTCCGCAAGGCTGTACCGAACGTCGTGACACTAGGTCAGCACTTCAAGCAAAACGGCTACTACTGCGTGAGTATGGGAAAAATCTACCACGGAGGACTTGACGATCCGCCGACGTGGAGCGAGCCGGCTCGACGTCCGAAGAAAGGGGCCGGCTACGTCACGAAGGCTAACGTAAGCATGATTGCTCGAAAACGGGCCGAAGCCCGTGCCAACGGGTTGCGGGGAAAGAACTTGAGCCGTGCCGCCAGGGGAAAACCATTCGAGAAGGCGGATGTCGAAGATAACGCGTATACCGACGGAGCTCTCGCCGATCTCGGAGTGGCCACCCTGCGAGAACTCAAACAACAGAAGCAACCGTTCTTTCTGGCTGTCGGGTTCCTGAAACCTCATTTACCGTTCAATTCACCCTCGCGGTACTGGAATCTCTACGACCGCCAATCAATCACACTGGCCGACAATATGTTCCCTCCAAAAGGCGCGCCGAAATTCGCACTGACCAGTTGGGGAGAGCTCCGGGCATACGAGGGAATTCCAAAGAAGGGTGATCTGACCGATGAACAAGCCCGGACGTTGCGTCATGCGTACTACGCAGCCGTCAGCTTCACGGATACGAATGTCGGCAAACTACTCAGGGCGCTCGACGAATTAGAGTTGAGCGACAATACGATCGTCGTTCTGTGGGGCGACCACGGCTGGAAGTTGGGTGAGCACAATGGATGGTGCAAACACACAAATTTCGAAAACGATGCGCACGCTCCGCTGATCATGCGAGCACCCGACCAGAAAACCCCCGGGGGCAAGACAACGGCCCTGACCGAATTCGTTGATATCTATCCGACCCTTTGCGACCTGGCAGGACTGGACAAACCGGAGCATCTCGAAGGCGACAGCGCAGCCCGGTTCTTGGACGATCCCGACGCACCCGGTCCGCTCGCTGCGTTCAGTCAGTACCCGCGAGGTCGCGTCATGGGCTATTCGATCCGAACGGATCGATACCGTTGCACCCTTTGGAAGAACCGCGACACACTGACCGTTCAAGCACGCGAATTATATGATCACCGAAACGACCCAAAGGAGAATACGAACGTCGCTGATCGGCCCGAAAACAGGTCGGTGATGAGCCGACTGGCCAGCCAGATCAAACGCCAATTCGGTTCGGATCGAAGGTAAAAGTGGATAAATGTGACGATTATGCCGATGATAGGGGGAGGAGAATTGGCCGAACTGGGGCATGGAAAGGATGCTGATCGTGTCGCTATCCCGAATGATCACTGCATCAAGCCGTTTTCGCCTGGAGACCGCGTACCGAATGGCCGCGGCCACGGAATTGGCCTATGAAGGGCCTCAGGCCGTGGAACGAACGGCCATCGATCGTTGGAAAGCATCGCGTTTTGCGTTTATTGATGTCGAAGCCACACAATGCTACGTGGTGGCCGATGAAACGTCGGTCATCGTTTGTTTTCGAGGATCGGAACCGGACCGTCTCGAGGACTGGTTGGCAGACTTGGACGTGGATTTTGTAAACGGGCCGACTGAAGGACGCGTCCACGCCGGGTTCTACGACGCGTTAAGTTACGTCTGGTGCGAGCTCGACCAGATTGTGCGTCGTCTTCTTAAGGAACGCCCTCGTCGTCTGCTGGTGGCCGGACATAGCCTGGGTGCGGCACTGGCCACGCTGGGCGTCGCCCGCTGGCACCGGGCGGGCATCCCAATTTCCGAGGTCTTTCTGTTCGGGCAACCGCGCACGGGCGATCGCGAGTTCGCTCGACACTTCGATTTTGCCCTTCGGCCCATCACGTTCCGAATCGTGAACGATCACGACATTGTGACGCGTACTCCTCCTCGATCTCTCGGCTATCGCCACCTCGGCACGTTCATCTACCTTACGGACAACGGAGAATTGACCGACGATGTCGGATGGTGGCAGCAGTTTCTCGATGGTTGGAAGGGCGCGTTCGAGTCGATTCTCACGTGGGGAGGTGGGGGAATCGAAGAACATCGCATGACGTTCTACCGTCAGCGGATCAAGCAGGCACTTGAACGCAGTGGCGGCCGGCGCACCGAACCCTCGGCCGTCCACGAAGCCGGCACGAAGGTGGTTCCTCTGGTTCCGCCCGCGCCACCCCGACCGTTTCAACACCAGGCCCCTCGATTGCAACCACGGCGCCGAGCGGCATAGGCCGCCGAGCGATCCACCCATGCAAAATCTGGGGAGTTGGCAGCGGACTCGTTGGCGCCCCACGGGCGCACGCACGGTCGAAGCGTGGCTCCTCGCTCAACGCGTTTCCCTCTGGTCTAACAGCCTCCTGAGAGAACCACACTCGATTCGCCATCCCCCGCTCGCTCCCTCCGATCGATCGACGGTCCGCGCGACAAATCGACAGGCCGACCTCGACGACCTACAATTGACCACTGATTCCATTCTATGGTCAGCCATCATTCTTTACGGAAATCGTCCGCCATGGTCAAGTTTCGACTGCTCGCGTCGCTCGTTTGCCTATATCCTGTCATCAGTCGAATTGCCGATGCCGGTGAGCAATTGGCCGGCAGCCGGCCGAACATCGTCTTCATGCTGGCCGACGACATGGGCTGGGCCCAACCGGGGTTCAACGGCGGGGACAGGCGCCTCACGCCAAACATGGACCGGTTGGCTTCCGAGGGAGTCAGGCTGACTCAGTTCTACACGCATTCGGTGTGCGCCCCAACTCGCGGCGCTTTCCTGACGGGTCGATATGCCTTTCGCAATTGGATGGACTGGCGTTCCGAGGACTTCGGCAAGCCGAGCTACTTACGAAAGCTGGGGCTGAGTCTGGCCCACAATGAGAACGGGGAACCGACTCGTCGCATTCATGCCCTGGACACGAGAGAGCGCACGGTGGCCGAAGCGCTCAAGGAAGCAGGCTACTTTACGGCGCTGATCGGCAAGTGGCACTGTGGCGAGTGGCTCAAGGAACACTTGCCGATGCAACAGGGGTTCATGCACCAGTACGGACACTATGCGTGGGGAATCGACTATTATACAAAGACGATCGAGCACAACGCACCGGCTCGGTTCGCCGTTTACGATTGGCATCGAAATGAGCAGCCGTTACGCGAGGAGGGTTATACGACGGACCTGTTTGCCGCGGAGGCCGACCGCGTGATTGCTCGGCAGGCCAAGGACCGGCCGTTCTTCCTCTACGTTCCTTTCAACGCCGTCCACGGGCCGCTAAACGTTCCGCCTCGTTACGAGAAGCTTGGCGACACTCGGGCAGCCATGCTGAAATGCCTCGACGACGCGATCGGTCGGATTCTCGCGGCGATTGACAAACACGGTTTCGCCGACGATACACTCGTCGTATTCACGAATGACAATGGACCGGTGCTTGAGGAAATGAGCAAGCCTTTTCGTGGTACAAAGAATACCACGTATGAAGGCGGAGTACGTTCGCCGTGCATCGTCCGCTGGCCTGGCCGCACGCGTCCCGGGACGGAAAATGACGGCATGATGTTTATTGCCGATTGGTTTTCGACCTTCATTACGTTGGGGGGAGCAAGCCATCGGCAGCCGCTGCCGGTGGACAGTTTGGACATGACCGAGACGATATTTCATGAGAAGCCAACGCCACGAAACGAGATCATCTTTGAAGTGGCCGGTAGCGTCCGATTGCCTACGATCCGTAAGGGTGACTTCAAGCTGATGGGAAAGATGCTGTTCGACATAAAGAGAGATCCCTATGAAACGACCGACGTCGCCCACAAGTACCCGAAAATCGTCGACGAGTTATCGGCTCGGCTGACCGAGGTGGGCCGTCAGCGTCCACCGTTAGGGACCAAACCACTGTTGATGAAACCTGCGTTACCTTATGTCTACGGGGCTGAAGAAAACAAGTCCACGCCGGAATGGCTCAAGAGGGCCGTGGAAAAGGTTCGTTCCGCTCAGCCGCAACATTGGGCTCCGGGAACGACTCCCTGGCCCCAGGCGCCGCAAGGAGCGGACGCAGCTGGAAAGCACTAAGCGCCGAATGGCGAAAAGAGCATTCATGATTCGTGTTAGCAATCTCCGGAAACTGTACGGCGACCATGAAGCGCTCAAGTCGGTCAGCTTTTCCGTTGACGCCGGCCAGGTCTGCGGATATCTGGGCCCCAACGGAGCGGGGAAAACGACGACGATCCGCCTGTTGACGGCCGTGATGCAGCCGACCTCCGGATGGGCAGAGGTGGCCGGGTATCGCGTCGATCAGGAACCGCTGCAGGTAAAGAAGCGGATCGGCTATGTACCGGAAACGGGCGCAATCTACCAGACGCTGTCTGTCAACGAGTATCTCACGTTGATCGGAGCCCTTCACCACATGGACCCGGTACACATCGCCGAGCGATCGAGTCGCATGCTCGGCCTGTTTGGCATCGCCGACGCCCGAGACCATCGGATCGATACTTTAAGCAAGGGTATGCGCCAGAAAGTCGTCATCTCGGCGGCCATGTTGCACGATCCCGAGGTACTGCTCCTCGATGAACCGCTCTCGGGACTGGACGCGCATGCTGCGGGGATGATCAAGGAGATCGTACGGAACCTGGCGGACGCAGGAAAGACGGTCCTCTACTCATCTCATATGCTGGACATCGTTGAGCGTCTTTGCGACCGTGTGATCATTCTGGATCGTGGAGAAATCGTTGCAGACGGCACGCCGGCCGAACTGAAACGTTCGGAGAAACACGACAGTTTGGAATCGGCATTTCGGGCGCTGACGGGCCGGCCCGGTGAATCGGGCGTAGCGTCCGCTTTTGTCGACGCGATGGGACGCATCGGAGGACCCGATGGCACGAGCGCCTCGAGCGAGCCTGGCGACCGTAAAGAAGACAACGGCCCGGATGACGGGGCCAAGCGTCGAGCGAGGCGGAGTCGATGAGAGGCCTCCCGAAGTCGGAAAAAGGGTTGGCCGGTGGTCCAGGGACGACCCGTGGTCATCTGTTGAGCCGATTGGGAATCGATGTCGGTCCCTACCGGGCGCTGCTTAACGCTTTCTTGCTCATGGACCTGCGCAATCAGCCATTTGCGCGCGTCACGTACAGCCGGCCCAAGGACCTTTTTTCCGCGCTATTCTGGGTGACGGGCCAGAACCTGTTGATCAGCGTCTTTCTGTCGCTCGTCATGTTCGCTCGGGTCGAAGCGACCGTGTTTGTTCTGGTCGCCTTGACCGTATCGATGCTGGTCGTCGCAACCTCCATCATCGTCGAATTCAACGAGGTCGTCCTCGACCCGACCGATCTGGAAACGATCGGTCACCAACCGGTCAAGATGCGCACTTATTCGGCGGCTCGGCTCACCAATCTGCTCATTTACGTCGTCTACGTTACGATTTCACTCAATGTCGTGCCGTCGATTGTCGGCCTCGGACTGCTTGAGACGAATTGGCTGTTTTTTCCCACCTATTGGCTGGCGACCATCGCCGGCAATTTGACGGTGGCCGGTTCGGTGATCGTCCTCTATGCATGGCTGTCGAACGCCCGGCCGGGACATGGCGTTCAGGAGACGTTGGCCTGGACGCAGGCCCTGCTGATGTTGATCACGGGGTACGGTGGACAGGCAGTTCTGCGCGATTCTCACAACCGGCTGGAAATGGTTGCGTATACGATCCCTCAATGGGCGGGTTACGTTCCAATGTGGTGGCTGGCCGAGTTTGTTGGCAGTAGCGGCGGAGGATGGGCTGCGACACGATGGTGGATCATCGCGGCCTGGATGCCGCTGCTCGTCGGGGTGTGGGGCGCCGCGCTTTGGACGCTCTCGAAGACGTATGCTCGGGTCCAGCCCGGCCGAACGGCTTGGCGGCGGCTTCGATCTCACGAACTGCCCCGACCGGGCGAGTTGGGCGGCCGGCTGACCCGCTGGATCACCCGACCCCATGAGGAGCGGACGGCGTTCTGGATCTGCACCACTATGTTGCGGCGCGATCACAACTTGAGGATGCGGAGCTGGCCGACGTTGGGAATGGTGGTAGGTTTCCTGGCAATCGGGGTTTTCATTGACCGGTTGGACGATCCGCTCGCAAGTTCGGGGCGTGGCGCGATGATTGCACTCGCCGCAATCTATCTGGCGGCATTGCCGGTTCCCACCATCATCCACAACCTGACGTTCAGCAGAGACCACCAGGCCGCGTGGATCCTGGCCGTGGCGCCGATCGTCGACCGGACATCCTTTGCCAGCGGGTTGCGCAAGGCCGTCACCATCAACGTCCTGCTTCCGATCTGGGTACTGATGGTCGTACTGTTCGCCATCCGGTGGTCGGACCCGCTGCATGTCGTATTGCATGCCATCGTAGGCTGGATGGTGATACTTGGGGCGGGGTACGCGTGCCAGATGGGGATCATGCGTCGGCTTCCTTTCTCAGCCCCGCTGGGACGAGGTGAATCGCTTGGCTCGATCGCTCCCTTTTCGGCAGCCGTGACCGGATCCGCCTTCACGCTGGCGGCCGTGCATTTTGCGACGGCCGACGCGGGGATCGGCCCCTTCATGGTCTACGCGTTCTTACTTGGCGGGCTAGTACTTTTTCTTCGCCGGCAGGCGATGCGAGTCAGCCTGCGGCGATACGCCCGGGGGACGCTCGATGCGTAAACAAGAACTTCGACAGTTGCGGATGCAAGGACTGCTTATTGGCGGGCTGTTCGTATTATGCGTGATCGGCGCGACAGTCGTTTCCACTCAGCGGCGCTTTGCCGAAAAATACCTCGTCGAAAAGTACTCGTCGCTGCCCAAGGACCTGCGCCCATGGGCTGAGGCAGCGGCGCGTGGTAGCCTGGACATCGAGCGATGGAGGGAATTGGATCAGGATCAGCGGAGAGCGTTGTTCGAAGACTGGATGGGGCGTGCCGACTCATCGGAAAAAACTCCGGCGGCGCTGGTAACTGCCGATCCAGTAGTATATATTCGTCGAGCGGAGCAGACTCTGGTCTGCGGCTCGGCGGCGCAAAGGGCCAAGGCACTGCGGTTCCTCTTGCTTGCACGTAGTAACGAATCGTTACCGATGTTGCAAAACGTTCGATCGTGGGCCGCACGGAGAAGGCTGGACGGGTTTGTCGACCGTATTGATCAGACGGTTGCCGCGTTACGCAAGAGAGATTCGTGAGCGATTCGCCGGTTCGTCCGGAGCGGATGAAGATCGGTCGGTTCGCGTTCTTGGGTTGGAGGGG
This sequence comes from uncultured Pirellulaceae bacterium, assembly GCA_964395615.1. GTDB lineage: Bacteria > Planctomycetota > Planctomycetia > Pirellulales > Pirellulaceae > CAYNDU01. The sequence continues at coordinate 18,482 of CAYNDU010000021.1, forward strand.
ACGATGAGCGACGATAATGATAGTGGCATTGGCGGTTGGGTCATTTTCATTCTGATCTTTGGTGTGGGCAATGTGATACTCTACTACACCACGGGCATTGTGCTGATTCCCATCCGTCGTTAATCCGAAACATGGGCCGTCGGTCGCTCGGCGTGGCTCGCGCACGTTGGGCGAGTCCCAAGAAACGCGGTGGATGCAGCTGACCATGGAACGCCGTGAAACATCGGGCCGATCGTTCCGCGCCGGTGCCGCGAAGCGAATTCGATCGAGTTGCCGCAACGTCTATCGATTGGCCGGCTGGGCAGACCCATTTTGCCGAGGATGGCGGTGGTCGGCGACCGCGATTGCCATCGGGACCCTTCCCGTTCTCATGTCTTTCGCGTTCGGCGTTGCCGGGCATCAATTTGTGTCGGCGGCGCTTCTGACACTGGTCTGCCTGGCCCTGGCGCGCCGCGATTCAGCCTTGAAAGCCGTCGCCGCGATTTCAACCGTCTTTCTTTGCCATTCAGTGTTGGTGATCGGTCTTGTCCGTTACGATCACGAGACGGCCCAAGCTCTGTTGCCCGGCGGCGCGGCCTATTGGGAGAAGCAGATTCGTTGGATCGAGACCGGGCGCGACCCGGAATACGAACTGTCGGCGTGGGTGCCTGCCCACTGCACCTTGCTGGCAGGCACGACGCTGTTTTCGTGTACTTCCCTCGGATTGATCACGTTTCTTGAGGGGCTCCATCAGGTCGACCTGATGAACTACTATAATGGCCGATTGTTAGCCGCGAGCTCCAGCCCGTCCATTTCACTGGCGCTCGGCTGGCACATTTGGTCGCTGCTCCGAGGCGTCGGATACGTTGTTCTGACCTTCGAGTTGGTATCGGTCTCGCTGCAATGGCTGTCTGGAGTGCGACTGTCGACAACCCGCAAGCGTGTTCTTCGCTGGGGAGTCGGCCTGGCGTTCTTGATGCTGGACGGGATTGTCAAATACGTGATGTTAGAGACGGTTCGGTCCGGGTTGTTTTTGAATCTCAGATAGAGTGTTGCCATGAGTCCAAAAGAAGGCATCTTCTACGCGGGTGTGATGGCCGGCATCATTCTCGGCGTGACCCTTGCCCGGCTGCTGCAATTGCCCCACCTGGTCGGGCTGCTCGGAGGGTTTGTTCTTGGCATGGGGCTCGGTGCTGTCGCCGAACGTGTGTACACACAACGGCGTCGAGCGCCAGGGCACCGACCACGATCCTCGGATGTTGTGGATGCTCCGTCGATCGACCGAGGGGAGCACGATGCGTACTGGATCGAATGCCCCAGTTCCGGCTGTGATTGGGAGGGCGATTATCGTTACTCGCCGTCGTGCCCGCGTTGCGGCCGAAAACTCTCCCAATAGCCGGCCGTGCCGGATCGACGGCGTCCGTATTTACCGCCATCGGCCCTACATCGTCCGTGCCCGCTCACTTACGAGATTTCTTTTGCGTATCCAGAACGTCGGTCTCGTCGAGCCCCGCCCGCATTGCCGGAGGTCGTGAGCGGCGCGGCAGGATTCATGATGACCGAGCCGAATCCGCCGTCACTCGACGCGTGCCGCCCAGGCAGACGCGGGCCCACATGGCGTGGACCTGCGCCAAACCGTTCAGAATATGGAGGCCGATCGCCGACAACGGTATCCCGATTATGGCGACGAGCGTCGCTTCCGGCACCGTATCGATCCGCGCGGACCCCATGTTGATTTCCACCCACGGTGCATTGACCGCAAACGGGGCCAGGAGGCACGCCAACGGTACCGAAATCAGCGTGGTCACCATTACGAACGACAGGATGCCAAGCGGAAATTTTGACAGCAGATACACGATCCCGATCCAAGTCCGGCCGCTCGTGACAAGCCGCTTGCACCGCTCAAACACCTGCGCCCCTTCAATCGTTCGGCTCGGCGGCGAGTCAATCGACAACCGCAAGAGGCCGTTGGCCAGGAAACGCTCGAGCGCAAGACCGCCGCGAACCGCCAGCAGCGTCCCGAGCAACACAAAAGCCCCAATCCATACGACCAGCGTCCCCAAACCGGTCGAAAACCCGGTTACGAGGAAAACAAAGTAGATGATGCCCAGCGGAAACGACAGCAGAAGATAGGCCAGATTCTTATACGACTGCGCTTCGGTCAACACGCCCCAAAACCCATTGTCCGGAAATGGCCCCTCGTCGTCGCACCAGTCGTCCTCGACGAACGGTTGTGGCTTGGCCGGCGGCGATTCTCGTCTGAATCCCGGTTGCTGATCCGCATGACCGGAAGCGTCGGCCTGTGCAGCAGGCCTCGCAACGCTTGGGACCGAAAGCGACTCAACATCCGTCTTTACGTCGCTCGCCTTTTGATATCGTAGCGACGGCTCTTTTTCAAGCGAGTGCAGCACGATCTCGTCGAGACGAATATCGAGCGAGACCTTCTTCGATGGTGGGGCGAACCGGCCCAGAGGCAACTCTCCGGTCAACAGCTCGTAAATCACGACTCCGAGAGAGTAGATATCCGCACGGTGGTCAACGTCCAACGGCCGTTCAATCTGCTCCGGTGCCATGTAGTGAGCCGTGCCCATCACCTGGTGGGTTCTTGTCAACGTCGGTCCGGACGTTTCCTCGTTCAGCAATTTGGCCAGACCAAAATCGGCAATTTTCACGTTACCGTCCGTATCGACGAGGATGTTCTCAGGCTTGATGTCACGATGCACGACGCCCCTGTCATGCGCGTATTGAAGAGCGTCGCAGATTGCCGGCACAATCGACAACGCCTGGTGCGGCTTCAACTTGTCACCTTGCAACACCTGGCGAAGGTCGATTCCGTCAACGTACTCCATGACAAAGTAATAAATGTTGCCCGCCTGGCCGAAATCATAGACCGTGACGATATTCGGATGACTCAACGAACCAAGCGCCCGAGCTTCGCGAACAAATCGCTCCGCAAAACCCGTTACATGCTGGGACTCGGATTTGATCACCTTCAAAGCCACTGTCCGGTTGAGTGCCCGCTGCCGAGCCCGATAGACGGCGCCCATCCCGCCTTCCCCCAATAGATCGAGGATCTCTAGTTGAGGGAATCGTTCCGCCAGATCCGGTGGGACGTCGCGACGAGCTTCGACGGAAGGCCCCCCGGATGCCGGGCCCGTGCGAGACGCGCCCGTTGCCGCAGACCACGATTGGAGTCCCAACTGCATGAGGCAGGCCGCGCAGGGGACCCCCGGGGAACTGCCCGAAAGATCCGCACCACATTCTGGACAAACGGTCGAGCGCTTCGTGGAATGCTTTGTCATGACCTCTTCCTGGTGAGTTGCGTCTGCCTCTCAAAGAAGAAAGCGTGCCAAAAAGTTACCACAAAAATCGATAATACGTCAGATTTCTCGCATTCTTCGCTGGTCGACGGTTCTCGTGAATGCCCTACGGGACGGCGTGTACCCGATTCTCGTTGCCACGGGCAGCTTTGCCCGTGGTGGGCGCTGTCGAGCGACGAACCATTGGGAAATCGCGCACGAGCGGCGGCGTACACCCGTCTCCTACGCGCAAGGCTGCCCGTAGCTACGGGACGGCGTGTACCCGGTTCTCG
>CAYNDU010000022.1:0-21624 GCA_964395615.1 uncultured Pirellulaceae bacterium
CTTCCGCCCGTGACGGCGCACGCCCCGTTTTGGGCTCCACGCATCTCTCGTGCGATCGTCGGGACGGGCCGGTTCGAGTTGGTGGCAGAAATCAATCGAACCGATGTTACGTTCCTCGACATCGGGTCTTCGCTCGGCAGCCTGCTCGTTGAGTTCCCCGACAGCGTTCGTGCTCGGCTATCGGCTCGCCAGGCCGTCGACGCCGGGACGATTGTCAAACTTGACCGGGCTCGAATCGACGCGACATTCGGCGGCCAGTTGATCGCTGAAGGGCGTGACGGTCGGCCGATTCTGTTCACGTCGTTGCGGGACGATCGTTATGGCGCCAGCGGCACCTTTGATACGAGCTTGCAGGTCGGCCAGAACGCTCCTCAGCCGGGCGACTGGGCCGGACTTTATCTTGGGCATTTGAGCAGCGGCAGTTTGGAATATGTTGTCGTGGCCTATGGTGGCGGCACGACCAAGGTGGAAGGGACATTTACTGGCTTCAACCCGGTAGAGATTCACCAGTCCGAGACACGCATTGCCAACAGCAAGTTCGAGTTCAACGCGAACGGAATGGGTGGCCAGGCTCCCGGACATCGGTTTGGTCGCGGGACTCACAATCCGGCCACGATTTTCGTGCGCGGTGCTCAGCCGATCATCATCAACAATACGTTGATCCAAAACGGCGGAACGGCAATCAGCGTCAATGCGAATTCGCTGAACTCGATTCCGCTGAATGACGTGGGCCGGACGACCGGACCGATCGATATTTTCGCCGGTGTCAATGACAATCAGGGACCGTTGGTTCGTCTGAATCAGTTGGATCTCAATGATGTGAATGGAATGACGGTGCGTGGCGGAACGATGACCACGCAAGGAGTGTGGGATGATACCGACATTGTGCACGTCCTGCGCGACAATCTCTACGTGCCCGACTTCCATACGTCGGGTGGTCTCCGGTTGGAGAGCAATCCGCAGCAGAGCCTCGTTGTCAAACTCGAAGATAGCGGAGTGACGGCGACCGGCCGGGAATTGGATATCACGGACCGCATTGGTGGCAGCCTGCAAATTGTCGGCCAACCCCGATTCCCCGTCGTGATGACGTCGATCAACGACTGTTCCGTGGGGGCCGGTTTCACACCCGGCAGCGAGCCTCAAACGGACACGCTCAACAGCGGCCTTTGCCGCCCCGGGCAGGCCGTCCCGTACGCCGACGTCATTGTTGTCATGGACGAGTCCGCATCGATGTCGTTCGCCCAGACGTTCTCCGTCGGTTTGGTGGCGGATCTCGATCAAGCCTTGATCAACGACGGTATTGGTGACGGTCAATTGGGGATCAACCGGTTTGGTCTCGTCGGATTCGGCGGTTTCACGCCGGAAGAATTGGGACATGCACATCCGGTCGGTTCGAATGGCGAATTATTCGGCACGTCAACGGAATATGCCACGGCGGCACTCACCCTGGTTGACGATGGATCTACGGAAGACGGGTACGAAGCATTCGACTTCATGCTCAAGAACTACATGTACCGTCCCGATGCGGAACGATTCGTCTTGCTTGTAACGAACGAAGACCGGGACATTCTGGATGCATCGTTGAATTTCCAGAACACGCTGGCTGCTTTGAACACGGCCAACGCACGCCTGCAGGGCATCGTTGAGGCGACGATTCAAGACGGGCAGGGAGTCAACGCGCTCGCGCTGGACGCAAATGGAAATGCCTACCTCGCCGACGGAGCCGGCGGATTCACGATCAGCCCGGGCGGCAGCGTTATTTTCGCCAGTGGGAACACGGAGGCGGACTATATCGACATGGTTCACGCCACCGGTGGCCTTGCCGGTGATATTAATCAAATCCAGCAGGGTGGAAATGTAGCTACCAGTTTTGCCAATGCACTGGTCACGTCCATCGTGGGCCAGGTCGGCCAGAACCCCGCCGGGCCCGGTGACTGGACCAGCCTGCGCCTGGATCCACTCAGCAACGATCGCAATGTCGATGTTGCGACCGAACGTGAACCTCGCGACTTGACGAGCGGTCCGGACAATAACCAGACGCCCGATAGCGCCCAGTTCCTCGGACATTTGGCGCCCCACGAAAAAGCGGGTGACGATACGTTGCGTCTGGGCTTCGAGGTCCAGGGCGTCGTCGCTCAACCCGACGATGTCGATGTCTACAGTTTCCGCGCCGATGCGGGGACGGAAGTCTGGTTTGATGTCGATCGAACGACCCAGAGTCTTGACACCGTCGTGGAACTGGTCGACGCGGCCGGCAACATTATTACACAGTCGGACGATTCCTATTCCGAACAGCTGGGCCAGACAACGATCTTCGTCGACCCGACTCGGATCTCGCCCGTTTCGGTCAATGCGTTGCGAAAGAGTGCGGAAGATTTCTATCCGAGCAGCGCCATTGGCGAGCCGAAAGACCTTTGGTCGATCAACCAGCGGGACGCGGGACTGCGGATCGTATTGCCCGGTTCGCCCGGCACCAATAACTTGTACTACGTTCGGGTTCGCAGCAGTAACCTCAAGCCGGGCGATCCGCGCAGCCAACTGCAGGAACCGGCCCGATTGGGTGACGGCTTGACGTCCGGCATCTACCAGATGCAGATTCGTCTTCGCGAGGTGGATGAAGTACCTGGATCCACGGTGCAATTCGCCGATATTCGCTTTGCGACTGACGGTATTGAGGTGATTGGCCAACCAACGCACTCGCAACTGACAGGCGAAGCGGGCGAGGACGCCACGACCAATGATACGCTCGGCACGGCACAGCCTCTGGGCAATGTACTCAACGCGGACCGAGGAACGTTGGGTGTAGCCGGCGATCTGAGCCAGTTTGACGATGTAGATTTCTATCAATTCGATATCGCGTTTGATTCGATTCAGAACATTCAAGGTTTCACCAACTCGGTGCAGCACCTGGCCAGTGTCCTGGATATTGACTACGCCGATGGTCTGGCTCGACCCAATACTCGCATTTCCGTGTTCGATTCGGCCGGCAATCTCGTCCTGCACGCCGGCGACTCGAATATCGCCGATGACCTGCCGGCGGCCGGCAAGGGCATCAATACGGACGACTTGTCTCGCGGTTCTGCCGGAACCCTTGATCCGTACATCGGAACTCAAGAGCTTTTGGCCGGGACGTACTACGTGGCGATTTCGTCCGATGCCCAGGTACCGGCCGAATTCGACCAGTTCTACTCGCCCGTGCCGGCCAATCCGTTGTTCCGCTTGGAGCCGGTCGATTCGGTGGCTCGCATTGCCGAGGACCACATTGGCACGGACCTGCGAAGCACGGCCCAACCGCCGCAGATTCCGGTCTTGTTTGACGATTCGAACGCGGTGAATTACGACCTGAGTGACGTCATTCTGTTTGTGAGTACGGAAACCGGTGGTACCTCGAACGCTCGGCTGTTTACCGTCGATCCGTTTACGGGTGCCCAGGAGACCGAGGTGAGCGATCCGGCGAACGGCCGTTTGATCGGCCGAGATATCGAGGACATCGGCATGCGGCCCGACGGGTCGCTGTTTGCCTTCGCGCTGGACGTCGAGGACTTTGATCCCAGGGACAATGAGTCGGGCAACTATATCCAAATCGACACCGGGGATGCAACGACGACGCTGATCAATGACAACGGAATCGAGACGTGGCGCGCGGATGCCAACGGCGGTGACCAGCGGCACGACGTCGGTTACCAGTTTCTCGCGATGGCGTACACGCAGAACCAGAACCTGAACAACGTCGATCTGTTTGCCGTCGGCAATCGCACGATTCCCGGTGCGGGCAACGCCTATACGGAAAACGTCCTGTATCAATTCAACCCGATTACCGGACTCGCGACGAGTCGTCCGACGCGTGACCGCGGTGGTTGCGGAAATCCGGGCGGCTGCCGGTACGTTGGCGCTGGAACTCAGATCGTGGAGCGGGGCGAATTGGTGACCGACGCGGACCCGTTTGGACTGGCCGACACGATGTTGATCGTCGACGAGGCGACCGATGTGAACCGCTTCAACGGCGCGACGAACTTCCTGATTACCGATGGCTTGACATTCGCCGTCGATCACGACAACAGTCCGATCACGCCGCCGGTCGTTTTCGAATTCAATGCGGGACCCGAGATTCGCGTCCATCCCAACCCGGCGGGTGGTGCATTTGCCCGCGATGAAGATTTCTTTGAAATCGATGGCGATATCTATGAATTCGATACCGGATCGGTCCTCGGCGTGAGCGCCTCGAGCGGCAGTCAGATTGGCGACGGTGATACGTTTACGATCACCGACAACCAGGTGACCCCCGTTACGCGAACGTTCGAGTTTGACAAAAACGGCAACGTCGCGGCCGGCAATGTTCGCGTGAGTATCAACAACGGAATGAGCACGCAGCTGATCATGACCCGCATGACCGATGCGATCAACGCCGTCATTGGTTTTGACGTAGTGGCCGAGTCGGTGCCGAACAGTAACCGAATATCGTTGCGCAACGAGTCGGCGACGATCGGCGCCACGGCCTCTTCCAGCGGCGTGTTTGTCAGCGGTACTCCTGGCGGGACTGCTTCGGCCGATTTTGTTATTCCGATAGAAGAGACATCGGACCTGAACGAGTACGGTAACGCGATTGTGCAGACGTTCTCGCTGGTGGCTGGTGTCACGGCAGGATGGGACGGTGAGCGGATCAACTTCATGGGTGCCGGTCTGGGCGACTTCAGCCGCCTACAGTCGCGCGGCGTCTTTACCGACACCGGCAGCAATGGCTCGGCCTTGTTTGGTCTGAGTATTCCGTTCCTGGCCCAGGACTCAGGCCCGGAGATCGCTGCACGCGTCGTGGCTGAACTCACGGTCGCGCCCTTCCCCGGCACTCCGGCAATCTCGTCGGACCGAACCGTTATTCTGACCGGCGGTGCGACATTCACTGCGGCCGACGCGCCGTTGCGGATCACGGGCGCCGCGCCCGGTGGATTCATCACGGGTATTGCGCTGGTCGGCAGCACGATGTACGGAGTCAGTGACGCGGGCGGATTGTACCGGATCAACAACTACGGAAGTCCGTTAGGGGCCTCGGCCACGTATTTGCCGACGTCGGCTCAGGATCTTCAGGGTATCCGCTTCGAGGCGTTGACCAACGGTCCGGTCGCGACCGAAGGTGGACTCTATTCGGACCTGCTATTCGGCATGGATACCAACGGCACACTTTACGCCTTCGATACGGCTGGTCGATTGCAGCCCGTATTTGTCGACGGTCGAACGAGTGTCGAAACGGGGCTTGGCGCGGTCCATGGAATGGCCTTTTCGATCCTCGAAGAAAACCCCTGGGGAACGGTGAACGGGCAGCGGGCCCGCTCGCGTGACGCCGGGCACGGTCTGGATCCGACATTTGACCTGACGCGCTACGACCCCGTTTATCCCATTGATGGGAATGCCAGCCTTCACTTCGGCCGAACGCGAGACCAGAACCTCGTTCCAATCACCTATGATTGGCCCGGTGGTGCTCACGGGACGATGATCAGTAACCCCTTCAACCTCACCGGTTACTCGGCGTCTGACAAACCCGCGCTCTACTTTACTTATTTCGCCGACACCGAGGAGGAGAGTTCCGATCCGGCGACACAGTCGGCCATGTTTGACTCCTTGCGGGTCTACATCGGGGACGACAGTGGCCAGTGGGATATTCTGCAGACGAATGACTCGTATGTGCTGGGTGACCTGTTCCTGGGACCCAATACCGTTCAAGAGACATTTGACAACGGTAACGGATGGCGGCAAGTCCGCGTCGAACTCGACAACTATGCCGGGTTGGACAATCTCCGCCTCCGCGTCGACTTTGCGACGGCCGGAACGCAGGCGATTGGGACACCTGACTACGCCGGGTCCGATTTGCACGTGCTGCCCGCGTCCGAATTGTCGGACGGTCAGACATTTACTATCGACGGCGTCGACTTTGAGATCGACCTGGGTTACACGATGATCGCTCCTTCCGGTGCGGTTATTAATGATGGTGATACGTTCCGCATCAGGGCCGGGTTCCTCGATCGGACATTCGAATTTGATCGGACCGGCATTCTTACCGACCCGAGTCACATCCAGGTGCCGTTTAATCTGGCGATGACGCCGAACGAAGTGGCTCAGTCCATGGAGACGGCGATCCTGTCACAGACATTTGTGCCGAACTTCGCCGAAATCGTCGGGAACCGAGTCAACCTGCCGCGCACGGATCTCGTCGAGGTCGATCCGGCGGGTGCCGTCATGCTGGTCGGTGACAACAACACAGCCGGCGTGCCGATTTCATTGCACGCCAACATGCTTGCCGGGCAGGTGACGAGTGTCGTCCAGCAGGCGATGGCCGATACGTTTTCACGGGGCGTGACCGAGTCGTTCAAGACTCACGACGCGGTGGTTCGAGTCATCGGCCACACGGTCAGCGACCCGGGTCCGTTTGGCTTGACCGATAGCCTGCCCGGCGATCTGTTTGGTGATTTCTTCAATCGTCGTCGCGGGCAGAATAACCGGTTCGAGGGGATCTACCTGGATGACTTCGTTATCGGTTTCGCCGAGCGTGGCGAGATGGGTACGAACGGAGCCGGCAACAGCGCGTTCATTGACAATCCCGACTTGCCGGCCAGCCAGATTCTCGTCGGGCCGTATCAGTTGGAGGTTCGCCAGGCCGAGAAGAATGGCGATTCGTTCGAAGATTCCGATCGTCTCGAGCTGTTCCGCAGCATCGACACCAATGACCGACTCAACGAGTCGTTTTCATTGATTGCTTCTCCGGCCAACGAAATCAGCGACGGCCAGACCTTCACACTCAGCGACGGCGTTAACTCGCTGGTTTACGAGTTCGATGACGTGGACATCAACGACGGGGTCGTGCCCGGGCACGTCGAGATTAATTTTGATCCGACCGTTCTGGATCCGCTCACCGGCGACTATCGGCCGCAAACGGAATCGGAAGTTGCCGCGTCGATTCGCGAGGCCATTAATAGTGCAGAATCCCAGGCCGTGATCGACATCACCGGTGGACTGGCCGACGGGGCGAACAGTCCGTTCACCGCCACGACCAATTCGGTGATCAACCTGTATGGGAACGTGAATTCCGATGTGATCCAGCCAAACCTGACGATCACCGGTACGACCATGGATGGAAACCAGTTGAGGGATGCGATTTTGGGTGGTGCTTTTGAGCCGGTCGGTGACGCCATCTACGAGGGTGGACCGGTTTCCTCCGGGTTCTTCAATGGTGGCGGAACTTCCATCGGGATCGACGCGGGCGTGGTGCTCTCGACCGGTGATGTTCAATTCACTGAGGGTCCCAACGTGGACGACGGCTCGACCGGATTCGCTTCGGGAGCGGGCGACGCTGACTTGGACGCATTTTTCGACCCGTTTGTTACCGAAGACAGCTCCTCGCTCGAATTCTCCTTCCGAGTGGACCAGCCGGGCGATCTCTTCTTTGAGTTCGTCTTCTCGTCCGAGGAATACAATGAATTTGTCGACTCCATCTTCAACGATGTATTCGGGTTCTTTGTGGATGGCGAGAACATTGGGTTCGTGCCCGGTACGTTCGACCCGGTCTCGATCAACACCGTGAATGGCGGCAACCCGTTTGGGACAGGCGGTCCGAACGCCCAATTCTACAACAACAACGATCGGGACGACGACGGGAGTTATCTGGAAGCGTTCGGGCATGATGGGTTCACCGATGTCTTCGTGGCTCGTAAAGACGCTTTGGCGGCCGGCGTGCACACGATCAAATTGGCCATATCGGACGTGGGCGACACGGCTCTCGACAGTGCTGTCTTTATCCGTGCTTTCAATTCGACGGGGCCCGATCCTCGAACGCAGATTCGCGGCGAGATTTTCAATGACGGGGGAGACACGAACCTGTTCCGCGACCAGGGACAGGTAGTGATTCACTCAAATACGATTACCAAATCACTCGGCTATGGAATCGTCGTCGATGCGGCGGATCGAAGCGCGGAAGGAAAGCCGCATTCCGGGCCGGTTCGGAACACGCGGGTCGTCAACGACATCAACCTGGTACCCGGAGTGGTGCTGACCAACAACGTCATCTCACGCAACAGTTCCGGCGGAATCAGCTTCCGTGGCGATCCGAATGCCGGTACCGACGTGGCGGCACCGGCGCCGTTCGGCCGAGTGATCAACAATACGATCTTTGGCGGCAACGTCGGCATCGAGGTTCAGGACAATGCAAGCCCGACGCTGCTGAATAATATTCTATCCGATAACACGACCGGTATTTCCATTGATGCCACGTCTGCTTCGACAGTCATCGGTGGCACTGTTTTTGCCGGTAACACGACTCCATCGACGGGAGGATTGGGAGAGTTTCCGATTGTACTTCCGACGAGCGAGGGTTTGTTTGTGAACAAGTCGCTGGACAATTTCTACCTGGCCGAGAATGCTGCTCCGATCGACAGCTCGATCGATTCGCTGGATGACCGGGCAGCCATGGTCACGGTCCGCGATCCGCTCGGCATTTCCGACTCACCGATCCTGGCACCGAATTTTGACATCTACGGCCAGCAGAGGATCGACGATCCGGCTGTCAATTCGCCTTCCGGGCTCGGACAGAACGTGTTCAAGGACCGCGGTGCTATCGATCGAGCGGACTTCTCCGGTCCCTCGGCAACGATCACCAATCCGCGAGACAATGACGCGGCGGGCATCGATCAGGATTCGCGTGCCACATTCGTCGAATTGGTCAAGCAGACGCTGTTCAACTTCCAGATCCAGCTGATCGACGGTGTGCCACCCAGCAACCAGTCCAATGGTACGGGGCCGGACGCCAGCACCGTGTTGCCCGAGACCGTGCTTGTCACGAAGGACAATGTACCGTTGGAAGAAGGGGTCGATTATCGCTTCAGCTATGACACCACGGCCGGGATCATTCGGCTCACGCCGCTGGCCGGGATCTGGGCACCCGACCATGCCTACGAGGTCGAGTTGTTGAATGCCGACGTGATTGCGATCACGGCCGACGATGGGAGCTTGTTGTCGGACGGCGACACGTTTGATGTGACCGACGGTCAAGGCACGACCGCCACATTCGAATTTGAAACCGGTTACATGATCAACGCTCCCGCAGGCGGCGGAGCCGACCTGATCGACGGCAGTTCCTTCACGATCACGCGAGGCACGACGAATCCCGTCACCACGACGTTCGAGTTTGATGATAATGGTGTCTCGCGACCGACGAGTGTCGTGATACCGTACACGTCGTCGGACTCGGTCGACGCGATTGCCGACGCGGTTGCTTTGGCCATTCGAACGGCCGGCATCGGGTTGGCGCCACAGTCCCTGACAGGCGGTGGCGTGCATGTCGGTGGAACGACAGACACGGTCGTCGATGTTTCGAGTTCCGCATTGACGCAAACGGGATTGCCCGGTGTGACCTTGGGCAACGTGGCCGTGCCCCTGGTTCCCCACGTTTCCTTCGACGCCGGGCAAGTCGCCAACGCCATTGCACTAGCCGTCAATGGCAGCAGCCTTTCGGGAGTCGAAGCGGAAGCGCGGCTGGACAACGTGTTCATCACGGGTGCCGTCGATGTGCAAGGTCTGACCAGCGAGCCGATCAACGCGATTCGCGACCTGGCGGGCAATATCCTGCAACCGAACCGGTTCAACGGATCGACAACGTTCACCATCTTCCTGGGAAGCGGCCTGGACTACGGTGACGCACCCGATCCGAGTTACCCGGTGTTGCAGAATTCGAACGGTGCTCGTCATGAAGTTCAGGAAGGGTTCATGCTGGGCGACACGATCTTCTCCACCGTCGACGGCGAACCTTCAGCTGGCGCCGACTCGGACATCGGTGACGATGGTGTGACGTTCAGTCCCATGACGGCTGCGTATGAGTCGTCGGTCGGGGTTGTTGTGAATGGAATCAATGCCAATCGCGAGGGGCGGCTGGACGCGTGGATCGATTTCAACGCCGACGGCGATTGGAAAGATCCGGGCGAGCACATTCTCGACAGTGTCGTCCTGGTGGACGGTGCCAATACCCTGCCATTTAATGTGCCCGGCACGGCAGCCGCGACGTCGACATTTGCTCGTTTCCGATTGAGCAGTGCCGGTGGATTGGCGCCCAACGGTCCGGCCGCGGATGGGGAAGTCGAAGACTACCTGGTCTCGATCAACCCGAATCCATGGCAGAACGGGTCGAATGCACTCGATGTCAACGGTGACACGGAGGTGACGCCCCTCGATGCCTTGTTGGTGATCAACTTGATCAACTTCAATCCCGACGTGGTTCGCGATCCGCTGCCGATACCACCGACGGGTGGCTTTACTCCGCCCCCCTTCTACGACGTCAACGGCGACGGATTCGTAACACCGCTCGATGCCCTGATTGTAATCAATGACCTGAACCAGCCGAGTGGATCCGGTGAAGGCGAAGGCGAAGGCGAAGGTGGCGGTTGGCTGGCATCGAGCGGCGGGTCGGAACTCGTCCCATTGCTCGACAACGGTCTGAGCAACACGTTGTCGGGTAGCTCACTGCTTGCTGGGCCTTCCGGCGGCGACCAACGCGATGCTCCAAGGGCGCGAAGGGTGAGCGGTGATGATCGGCAGGTGGAGCAACCGATCTACGTGGGCGGGCCGGAACCGGGCAACGCGAGCACGTCGTTTGCCGCCGAAGATTTTGGGAACGCCGGGTTTGACAGCCTGCTCGACGACATCGCTGACGACGTGGGTGACGCGATGGCCGGCACCGAGGGAATCGACTCCTTCTTTGCCCGGTATCGTAGTTGAACCAAGTGGGGGTGACGCAGTTCACCTCCGCACGGGGCGGAGCCGTTCTCTGCGGGGGACGTTTGGGATAACCCATACAGGTGGGCGCGACGGTGGCAAGAAACGGTTAGGTTGCGAACCGTTTTGTTGCCGGATTATCACACCGTGATTAAGATCAAGGACAGTGCGGCCCCGATGGCCGCCTGCGTCCGCCGGTCGGACGTGTCCTCGCGGTCTGGCGGAGCCCTTTTCGAAATGGGCCGTTGACTGGGTTGGGCCACGGTTCGGTCGGCCTGCATCCTGTTGCACGGTCCGACTGGTTCCACCCGGAACCGATCGGCAGCGGTTCGCGACCGTTTTCCGGCGCGGGGCCGCGCGCGAAGACTGCTCACCTGTCTCATCCGTCTTCCCTGGGGTAATGATGTCATCCAAGAACTCAAGACGCCGTCGCTCGCATTCCGCCGCGCGACGAACCGGTCGCACGTGCCGGTTTGAGCCGCTTGAGAGGAGACATCTGTTGTCGGGCGTGCCGTTCGGGTCCGTGCCTCAGGATACGGGCGAGTACATGCTGGGCGACGTGTTGGTCACCGTCGTCCTGTTCGAGTCGGACGGAACGACCGACGTGAGCAGCGAGGACTGGAACGAGCTGGTGCGCGACCAGAACGGTGCCGTCGTGTTGGACGAGTTCGGGCGTACCACGAGTGTGAACGGCCCGAATCTGATCGAGCAGGCTAAGGATCGCGTTCGAGGCGGATTGACGTGGTGGGAAGATACGCTGTCGGAGTTCTACCGATCCAACTACACGAATCAGGCTCAGGTCCATTCACTCAATTTTCAATACGATTTTCAGCACGCACACAATCCGATCGCGACCGGATATGAGCCGATCGCTCGAAGGTCCAATGATTACGCCTTCTGGGTCGATGATTTTCTTGATGCGGTCGGTTACAACACGTTCGCGTCGATCGATACGGATATTCGTACGTTCAACCATGATCAACGGGTCAAGTCGGGCGCCGACTGGGCCTACACGATTTTTGTCGTTAACGACCAGAATGACTTGGATGGGCGTTTTGCGCCGGGGGGGTCGTTTTCGCGAGCGTTCGCATTTTCGGGCGGGCGTTTTCTGATATCCCCCGCCGGGCGGCCGGCCAGCACGTTTGCGCACGAAACGGGGCACATTTTCTGGGCACGCGACGAATACGAGTTTAGTGGCGGTTCCTATATCGATCACCGGGGCTACTACAACTCCCAGAACTGGAATGCGTGGGACAACCCCGCGCCGGGATTTGTCCAGCAGCCGAGTATTATGGATGCCGGGACCGACCTGGACGTCGCGTTTGCGACACACACGAGTTCGGATTCGTCGTTGGCCATGATTGGCTGGAAGGACTCGGATGGAGACGGCATTTTTGACGTGCTCGATGTCCCACTCACACTTACCGGATCCGGTCATTTCGATGCGGCGCTCGGCCAGTTTCGGTTCTTCGGTCATTCCGAAGTGCGGACGTTGCCCGACCGTAACAGCAGCGGACTGCAGAATGACATTACGATTAATGAAGTGAGTCTTGCGGAGTATTCGGTGGACCAGGGGAGTACCTGGATTGCAAGCCAGCAGTTTGACGCCTATCAGGTTGATCTGGACCTGGCAATTCCAATGACCATTGGGCAGGAGCTCCTGATTCGCACTCGGTCTTTGGACCCGCTAACGGGTCAGACTGTGGCCGTATCCGATACAACGTTTGCGGGTCGAGCGGACTTGCCGACATCGGCGGATCAGTCGGGCGTTCAGGGATTCGTGTTTCACGATCAGGACGACAATCATGCCTGGACCAACGGCGAGAAGGGTCTGGCGGGTTGGACCATGCGATTAGTGGATCCGCTGAATCAGCCGATCACTGTCAACCAGGTATTGGAGCCGGACGACTATCTGGTCAATCAATTACTCAACAACGTGTTGAACGGCGTCACGCTGTCGGCGATTGGTTACGACGTGAAAGACGATCGTGTCGGTGCCGTTACAGCCAACACCGCCTCGACCGGCCAGATGGTCTTCGGGTACGTTAAGCCGGGAACCGCCGATATCTGGTCCCCAGACTGGACGACTGCGGGGCGGATGCTGCGCGTCGATTTTGACACACCGACGACCGCGGTCAGCCTGGACGCGGTCGCTCGCAATCGGAACGGCTACGGGCGTCTGGAAATCTATGATTCGAATGACCGGTTGCTGGCCCGCTACACGACCGGTCTGCTGCAGGGTACCGCGTTTGAAACGATGGCGCTCAGTCGGCCGACTGCCGACATTTCCTACGCGATAGCGCGCAGCACGATGCAGACGTCAATACGTCTGGATCATCTTCGAGTGGGGCCCGAGGCCACGGCCGTCACCGATGCGCAAGGGGCCTACACGATGCCCTCACTCGTGCCGGGCACCTATCGAGTTCAAGCCGTGCCGCCGCTGGGATGGGCGGTGACGGACCCATTGTCCGGGGTGCGCGAAGTGGTGGTGGGTACCGACGGGAAGATGCAATGGGATCCGGCAGCGGAGCGGCCGAGCGACTTTTTTGCTCAGACCGATACGTCGGCCTTCCCGTGGAGGAACCCGATCAACCCGTTGGATGTCGACGATAACGGGCTCGTACAACCCCTCGATGCGCTCGTTGTTATTAACGCGCTCAATGCCGGCGGAGGCGGTCCCCTGCCGCCGCCCAATGGGAATGCGGCACCTCCCCCCTACTATGACACGACGGGTGACAATCTCCTGACTCCGTTGGACGCGCTGCTGGTCATCAACCACCTCAACGGAGGCGGGGATCCGGGCAACGGGGGTGGTGGCGCCGGCGGCGGTCTCGGCGGTGGTGGTGGAGAGGGTGAATTCAGTGCGCTGTCTGCCGGGCACAGCGGCTCCGTTCCTTCCGGCGAGAAGTATCGAGCGGGTATCTCCGATTCGGGCCGAGCGGCAAGCGACATTCCCATCGGCACGACTCACGGTGCGGTCGTTCGCCCCGTGATGACGCACCAGAGCGCACGACGACCGACTCGACCGCCAGAATCCCTGCTTTCCTACGGCGGAGATCTAAGTGACATCAATCTGGTGGGCGTCGATTGGAACGGGCCAGGTCTCGAGGGGGTGGGCCTCAGCAAAACATGGTTCGCGATGACTCATGCCGGCGAGTACCGTGGAAGAAACGTTCGCGCAGACCGTCATGAAGTTGCCGTTCGCGCACCGGACGACCGTGGTCGTGGGATTCGACGGGATAACCGGGTGGCGCCGGACGTGGATTGGAGCGTCATCGGTCGACGGGATTTGCCTCGGTCGGCGCTGGAGTTCGCTAGAAAGGCGGAACACGAGCGTTGGCGTCGGTCCGTCGAGGAGATATCCTTAGACGAGGCGATCGCGTTATTGGCTGAACAACAGGTTATGGAAATTGCCCCGTCGGCCGAGTCTGAGCCGACCGATTGACGGCGACCGGTGACGCGACATGGACACGGGCTGTTGACACGTTACGGCGGCGGACCGGGACTCACCCGGGGGATGCGAGATGGGACCGGCTGAGCGATTCGGGACGGCAATGGTCCGGTTTGGTCGGAGTGGACGATTCTCTGCGCCGACTCGACCGAGTCGGGCGCCGCTGCGCGCTCGGCGGTTGCGATGCGAGTCTCTGGAGTCGCGTCGCGTACTTTCATCGGTGTCCCCATTCGGTTCGTCGTTTTCAGATGCCGAGGGTGAGCCGGATCCGCAGGTTGTCATTCGCCTTCAGGCAACGGACCTGGCAGGCCGCCCAATCAGCCAGACGCTTTCCGGGAGCCAGGTCTGGCTGAATGTAACGGTACAGGACGTGCGTCCCAACCAGGCTCAACCGGGTGTGTTTGCCGCATACCTGGACCTGTTGTTTGCCGAAGATCTGCTATCGGTTGTACCCGATTCAACCAATCCGCTCGGTTTTGACATTGAATTCAATCCGCAATTTGTCAATGGACGAATTGGCCAGCGAGCGGGAGCCGGACGGTTGGATGAGGTCGGTGCTTTTCAGTCGATCGCCGGGGCGCTTGGAGGTTCCGAGGTCTGGTTGTTTCGAACGCGGATGGTGGCTGGAGGGATTACGGTCGTCGACGATCACTTCGCCGGCGTGACCGAAGATTCAACGGATAACCTGTTGGATGTGCTGGCCAATGATCTCGTGCGATCCGGATCAGCCGCCTATCGCGGAGATGCCGCGGACGTGACCCCTGGCCATGATGTGATTGTCTACAACCCTCCATCGTCCGTTCCGGATTCCCAGGTCCGGTTCGTCGACGGAGTTCTACAAGTGAGTGGTAGCGGACCCGGCCTGATCACCCAGGTGGGGACACCTGATCGGGGCGGTTTGGTGCGGATATCGAGCGACGGGAGCCGGTTACTATACACTCCGGCGACCGATTTCTTTGGGCTCGAGACGTTTACCTATTCGGTGGCCAACGGCAGCTCCGGGCAGGTCGCGGTGGACGTACAGCCGGTGAACGACCGGCCGGTCGCCGTCGATGATGCATACGGAGTGGCTCGCAATGTGACGACCACCTTTGATGTCGGCCATGGAGTGCTCAGGAATGATCACGACGTCGACGGCGATCCGTTGATCGCGCGACGCGTCAGTGGGCCTGCGCACGGTGTACTGGACCTGCGGTCGGATGGCAGCTTCGATTACACGCCCGATTCCGATTACCGCGGGCCCGACCAGTTTGTCTACGAGGCCGACGACTCGCTGGCCCGGGATGCGGCCACCGTTTCGATCGACGTAGGGATTCCGGTGGTGGGAATTCGGTTAGACGTGACGGATACGGCCGGCCAACCGGTGGCCCGGCTGCGCGATGGGGACACCTTTCTGGTGAAGGCCTGGGTTCAGGACCTCCGCGGCCAGGCCCATGATCCCCGAGGTGTCGAAGCGGCCCATCTCGATGTGCACTTCGACCCCGCAACGGTATTACCGGTTATCAACGCGCAGCAGCCGCTCGGTTTTGAGATCGATTTTGGCCCGGACTATATCGATCCGGGCGAGGGAAGCGCTGCGACGGCGGGACTGATTGACGAGGTTGGTTCGCACCAGGCCCAGATTGGTCCGCTCGGCCCGGACGAAGTACTGTTGTTTGACATGAAGATGAACACGACCGGTCCGCGGGCCGCGGAAGATGCCGTGGCGGTGAGTGCCGGAAGTCAAGTGAATCTCATTGATGTATTGGCGAACGATCGCAGCCTGAGCTGGCCCGCAGATCTCATTTCGGAGGCGGCGGATGTGTCCCCGACGGGTGACGTGCGGTTGTTCCAGTTGCCGACGGCCGTCGATCCGTTGGACATTCGATTCGAAGGCGATTCCGTAGTCATCGAAAACAGAGCGGACATGTTCGTGGCGTCGGCCGGACCTGCCGGGCACGGGACCGTGACGGTTGCTCCCGATGGCCAGAGTGTCTTCTACCGGCCGGAGCCACTTTTTGCAGGATCTGACGAATTTACTTATACGGCCATGACCGGCGTGGGCGGGTCGGTCACGACGCGGGTCCAGGTGGATGTTGTGCGGAGTTGGCAGAACCTGCGCGACCCGTTGGACGTGAATAGTGACGGCCAGGTTCAACCGCTGGACGCCTTGCTGGTGGTCAACGAGCTCAACGCGAACGGCTCCCACGCACTGGGGCCGCCACCCGACGGTCCGCCCTACTACGACGTCCATGGTGATGGGATCGTCATGCCGCTCGACGCACTGTTAGTCATCAACTATCTGAATGACCCTGGCGGGGGCGAAGGAGAGCAACGGACTCAGCACGTTGTCTCAAATGCGGGACGTGCTGAGCAGGACGGAATGCCACGGATGGGAGGGTCGGTTTTCGCCATTCCCTTCAACCTGTTCAGCCGGCCGTCGGACGGGCGTTTTGCGTCGGATCTACAGGTCCATCCAACGGACCGGCGCGCGGAAGATGCCTGGGCAGGGGCCGACCGAGTGCGGGTCGGTTTCGATCCAGCGGGCGATCGATGGTGGTGGTCAGACCGCCACGGCGAGGTTTCAGGCCATCCGGCGGACACTGATCGGGCGGACACTGATCGGGCGGACCTTTTTTGAACTGCCTGCTGAATAGTCGGGTTATCTTTTTCCCATTTTCTTGATGGATTGCGTCAGTCTTTCGCGATTAACCTAGCGGAGCCCATTCGGCGCACTGCCCGCCGCGTGTCAGGCGAGGAAGGAGCGGTTCGGAGGCGTTGGACCTCGGGGCCTCCCGCTCTTGTTTGAAACGGCAGGGGCCGGTTGTTAGAATGCTCGGCGACTCAAAAGTGATTCCGAAGGTTTCGCATGGCTGGCGGCGAGATTCGGCGCGGGGGCGCGGGAATTTTGGCGGTCCGTTGGATGCATTTACGAATTTGGCAAACATCAGGGGGCCGGCATGTCGACGCCCGGTTCGGTTAGCCAGTGGATTGAGGAGCTCAAGACTGGCCAGGGCGGCGCTGCGACTCGGCTGTGGGATCGGTACTACGGGCGTCTGATGCAGTACGCTCGGCGTCGAATGAACGGCGCACCTCGTCGCGTTTCGGATGAGGAGGATCTGGTCATTGCCGCTTTCCAGTCCTTTTTTCATCGAGCGGCGGACGGACAATTCCCCGCGTTGGACGAGCGCAGCGGGCTGTGGGGGCTGTTGGTGAAGATCACGGAACGCAAGGCGGTCAACGCGATGCGGCACAGGATGACCGAAAAGCGAGGGGGAGGCCGCGAGCTGGGTGAGTCGGCTGCGGGTTGGCTGACGTGCGGCGATTCGGACGGTGTAATGGCGCGCGCCGAGGATTCTCTTCCGTCGCCGTTCGCTTTGGCGGCGATGGCGGAGTTGCTGAACTCGCTCGATGACGAGCTGCGGCAGATCGTCACGCTACGCTGTAACGGAATGACATACGAGGAGATCGCTCGCAGAATCAACCGGTCGGTCGCCACGGTCGAGCGTCGGCTCAAGCTGATCCGCGACCGTTGGGAAAAGGAGCTGTTGGGATGAGTCTCAGGCAGCGCAATGACTCGTTGTCGATGGCCGAAAGGGCGGACGTTGATCAACTCTGCCTGCAGTTCGAAGATCAATGGCTCGCCGGACGCCGGCCGGTCATCGAGCATTACCTGCCACGGATCCAAGCCGGGGCGCGCGAAGACTTGTTGCGTGAGTTGTTGTTGATCGAGATCGAGTACCAGCGCGGCCAGGGAGGCTTACCGTCCGAGCAGGAATACGTCGGCCGATTCCCAGGCTCTGCGGTGATGATTCGGGGATTGGTTACTCGGGCAATGGAACGGGATGCTGTGGTTCGCTATCTGCCAGGCAATCGTATCGGTCGCTACGCGGTCAAGTCGCTACTCGGCACCGGCGCTTTTGCCAACGTCTATCAGGCGTACGATGAACAGCTGCAGCGCGATGTGGCTGTAAAGGTTGCGTCGCGTTCCGGCGAGTCGTGGACAGAATCTGACCTGGCCCGACTGCTTGATGAAGCGCGTGCCGTGGCTCGTTTGCAGCACCCGTCGATCGTCAGTGTTTATGATTCGGGTCAGTTGGATGACGGGACCTTCTTTCTGGTCATGCAATTTGTGGACGGCCGGTCGCTCCGCGATGAACTGGCGGATCGACTACCGGACGACTCTACCGTCCGGCGGATTTTGGCGGAGGTGGCATCCGCGCTGAATGCGGCACATGCTGCCGGTGTGTTTCACCGGGATCTCAAGCCGAGCAATATCCTGATTGACTCCCAGGGGCATGCCCTGGTCTGTGACTTTGGCCTGGCATTGTGCGAACAGGATCAACGACGTCGAGCCGGCGAGTGCGCTGGTACTTTGGCCTACATGGCGCCCGAACAGGTCGAAGGAAAGGCTGACCAATTGGACGGTCGGGCCGACATATGGGCACTCGGTGTACTGGCCTACGAAATGCTTACCGGGCGGCGACCGTTCCAGGGTGCCACCTCCGATCGACTGGCCGATGAAATACTGAAACGAGATCCACGTCCGCCCCGACAGATCGCTCAGCAGATCGCACGCGACCTGGATGTCGTCTGCCTGCGTTGTCTGCAGAAGCGACCGGCCGATCGGTATGCGACCGCCGACGATGTCCGTGCCGCCGTCGTCCGAGACGGCAGCAGCCGGTCCATGCCGAGCTCGTGGTGGATGGTCGCTTGCGGGCTTCTTCTGCTGTTGTTGGCCGGTTTCGCGGCTCGGGGCGTCGTTCCCGATCTGGCGGCCGTTCGGCGGACGGTCGGCACCATGCCGTTGCAGGCAACCTTAGAACTCTATGTGTGGGGAGCAGGGACCGAGCGACGCAGGGCTTTGCTGTTGGAGGATCCCGGTGCTGTGCCGCTGCGCCCGGGGGACCAGGTGCGATTAAGTGTGAAACTCAATCAAGCGGCCTTCTGCTATCTGTTGTGGCTTGATAGCCGAGGCGACATCTTGCCCGTTTATCCGTGGCAAAAGGGCTCATGGACTACGCACCCGCCGCCACGGCCCGTCGATCACGTAGACTTGCCGGCGACGGCCAATGCCGGTTGGGTTATCGAGCGGACGCCGGCCGGCGCCGAAACGTTGCTGCTGCTCGTGCGCCACTCCCCTCTACCAGACGATATTCGGGTCGATACGTTGTTGGGCGATTTTCCGAACGATTTCGATACGACGTTGACGCATCCAGTCAGGTTCGAGCAGGGTGAACTCACCGCGTATCAGCCGAGGCATTTCCGAACGCCGTCGAATGACAGGGGACCAAAAGAGAACAGACGGCCAAAAGGGAACAGCGGCCCACGAGGAGACGATTCGCTTCGTGTCCCGCGGGACCGGGGGCCACGTCTGGTCGACGCGACGCAGATCGACGATCGACTCTTGCAACTTCACCGCATGCTGGCCGACAAACTTAAAGCTCAATTCTCGCTGGTACAGGCCGTTACATTCCCGGTTGCGCCGTGACCGCTGGAATTGAAGATGGCCAATGGCCCCTGGTTACGGCCGGGCGCCACGTAGGAGAAGAACATGTTTCGCTCTTGCCGATCGGTAACGCTCTGGCTGCTGGCTGCCTCCTTTCTTCTCGGACACGCCAACAATCTGATTGGCGGCAATCCACCGCCGAACGCCGGCCGTCGGCCCGTGCTCGACTCTGGTGACGCTCGGACCGTTGACCTTCTCGATTCGCTTCGCCAACAGGCAATCGAGTCGCTCAAACAAGGGCAGGTGTCGCAAGCCCAAGTCACTGCCGACCGAGTCTTGCAGCTGACGCAAGAGAAGTACCCGGCCGAGAAGTTCTCGCACGGCCATCGTGAACGGTTTCTGGCGTTTGATCTTCAGTTTCGAGTTGCCAAGAAAGCAGGTGATGCGCAGGCGATGGTGCGCTGGAGCGGGCGAGAACTTGCTCAAGCCCGCCTGCTGTATCCCGTCGACCGGTTGCCCGATGGCAATGGCGACTGGATCGCGGCGCACGCGAATGCGCTGTTTGCCACGTACCGTACTGACGGTACGAAAGCAAAGGACCGCGTAATGCAGCAATTGGACAACCTGGAAACACTCTGCCGGAAGACGCAAGACTCGGCCGACTATCGGGAATTCGCCAAGGCTTGCTATGAACTGGGATCGCTGGCGATCCATAGTGGTCAAGGCCGGGACGGAGTTCAATTCGCCCAACGATCGGTCGCGCTCTACAAGTCTGAGGAGCTGCATTACTCACCAGATCAACCTACGCGAGAACTTGCGAGCAGTCTGATGAGCCTTGGCCACGCGTATCGAATCTCGGGCCAGTTGGATCAATCGCGCCGAGTCGCCGAAGAGTCCTGCCGGACCGCGCTCGCGTGCCATCAGATCCGCCCCGCAGATAAGCTCGGCACGAGCGTGCTGGTTAATGCCCTCTTCCACTATGCGATCACGCTTCGGCAACTGCGGGAATTCACACTTGCTTCGACACAGCTCGATCGGGCTTGTCGATTTCTCGATGAACTCCCAAAAACGGATGCGTACACCAGGACTGCACGAACGAGTATTGATGCCGAGCGGCTCCGAATTGCCATCGTAACCGACCAGGTGGACGAAATCCGCCAATTAGCGAACGCACTGAAAGGGCACCTTGAAACGCGACCGACGAACGACGCTCCGCGAGTTGAGAAGAATCGGCGAGCTACGTTGCTTCGGGAGATAGGCCTTGCGCTACAGAAAACGGGAGCGCTTCAGGAATCCGAACAGTGCTACCTTCAATGCCTTCGTTTGTTTGGTGATTCCGATGTCGGGACTCATCCACCTGAAACCAAAATCAACCTTCTGGTCATTCATTGCTATCTGGGCAACCTGCACCAGGATCTTGGCGAGTATCGTCGGGCCTATCTCGACTATGGACGCGCGCTTTATCTAGTCAACGCTGCATTCGCGGATGAAAGCGATGCGACGGGAATCGGGTTGCGCATCATGGTGGTTGAGAACATGGCCAATCAGTGCTGGCTGCTGGGTGACCAGGAAACCGCCAAGAAGCTTTTTCTGGAGGCCAAGTTGCGGGCGGAGTCACTATTCGGGCTGGATCGGTTTCCCAATGGGCATCCATATTTGCCTGCCGCATATATTGGATTGTCGGCGATTGCCGCAGCTGAACGAGAATTCGACTCGGCTCGCTTGTACTTGGTCAAGGCAAAAGACGTGGCGGATCGTCTTGTTAAACGGAGCTCGACGTCGCGTCGGTCGTCAACGCAGGCTGACTGTTTGCTCGGTCTGGCGGACGTTGCAGCTCAGCGAGGCAGGTACGCGTCCGCCGAGAAGATCTACCGTGACCTGCTCGACGAATCAGACGGCCCTGTAAGTGAACGACCAACCGAAGATGCGATGTTTCGAGCTTCGACTTTGGCTCTTCTTGGCGATCTGTGTCGTCGGCAGGAACGATTTGACGAGG
>CAYNDU010000023.1:0-7854 GCA_964395615.1 uncultured Pirellulaceae bacterium
ATTCCGCATTCCCTATTCGGCGCGTCACAACCGCTTCCCATTGGCGCGTTCGATACGTGCGTCACAGAGTGCGTGGTGTTTCGGGAAATATACGCGTATAAGATACGCGTATCTTGTACGCGTAAGTCGCTGCTGTTCCTAACGTTAAACCGATAATGGAAACTCCAGTAAATAATCCAGGTTAAGGGAAGACGGCACGAGCGATAGGGGAGGATCTTGGCCATCCAGCTGCGGCAAGGTGACCGTTTTCGTAACCGTTCACGGCCTTGGCCGTGAACGGGTGCGATTACTATTCAGGCCGATCGTCCATTTCAGCCTGCAAGGACTTCAGGCGTTTTTTGAGCGACGCGATCCGTTGAGCGTATTCCGGGTTGTCGTAGACGTTACGTGTCTCGTGCGGGTCACGTTTCAGGTCGTAGAGTTCCCATCGTTGGTCGGCGGAAACCGCTTGCAGCCCGTCGTAATAGATCAGCTTGAGCGTTTGGGTGCGGATTCCGAAATGAGCCGGCCGTTCACGCTGACCGCCGTAATAGCGGTAGTACATTGCATCGCGCCAATCTCCTCGACCGCGACCGGCCAGGTTGTCCCGAAAACTGCGCCCTTGCATCGAAGCCGGCACGTCGGCTTGCGCATAATCGAGAAACGTCGGCGCGAAATCAATGTTCAGCACAATGTCGTCGAGCGTCCCGTTTGGCCGGATTTCACGCGGATACCGAATCACGAACGGCATGCGCGCGCTTTCCTCCAGCATGAATCGTTTGTCGAAGTAGTTATGTTCGCCCAGGAAGTAACCCTGGTCGCTCGTGTAGATCACGACGGTGTTATCGGCCAGTCTGCCATGGTCGAGGTAGTCGAGCACGCGGCCGATGTTGTCGTCGATCCCGGCGACACATCGCAAATACGATTTCAGGAACTTCTGGTACGTCGCCTGCCGCACGGCTCGTGGCTCTTGTGTGGTTAGAACCATCTTGCCATCGCCGTGCCCGCCCTTCACCATCCGTTCCGTCAGGGTTTCCAGAGGCCAGCCGGGGACCCGCGTTCCAATCGGCCCGGTGCTTCCCAGAAGAGTATCCGGTTCTGGAATGGTCACGTCTCGATAGAGATCTGCATACCGTGCATGAAAATTCCACGGCTCGTGCGTTGCTTTGAAATGCAACATCAAGAAAAACGGCTTTTCCCGGTCGCGGCGCCCCAACCACTCAATCGCTTTGTCGGTGAACAGATCCGTACAGTAACTTCCGGACTCGGAACTCGGCCGCTTCAAATCCATCTCGAACATTACCGGTTCGTGGTATCTTCCCTGGCCCTTGATGATATTCCAGTAATCGAAACCGGACGGCGGCTTCTTCAGGTGCCACTTGCCGACGATCGCCGTTTGATAACCTGCCTGTTGGAGATGTTTGGCAACGTTGTCTGCACTCGGATCGAGTGATCCCTTGAGCGTTTTCACGCCGTTCTTGTGACTGTACTGGCCGGTCAGAATCGACGCGCGGCTCGGCACGCAAATCGAATTCGTGCAGAAGCAATTCGTCAAACGCAGACCTCCCGCAGCCAGGCGATCGATATTCGGAGTGGTCGCTACCTCGGCCAGCCGACTGTTGTAACAGCTCCAGGCCTGGCTCGTATGGTCGTCGGCCATGATGTAGAGAATGTTTGGCCGCGCATCGTCGGCGCGCGACGGGCCCGCAGCGATGTGGGCGAGGCTGACGAGCGTCAGTGCGATCCAAAGAGCATGTTTCATCCCGTTTGCAAGATCGAGTTCCATAGCGTTCGTCTCCTGCGTGTCGAGCTCGTTAAGGCGTCCGCGCGAACTAGAAAAATCCCGCCGAAGCGTTCGAAGTGACCGTTCACGGCCTCGGCCGTGAACGGCGATTTAGTTCTCACTCATTTTTGGCATCCGTTCATGATTATAGCTAGTTCAGCCGCAACGCGGCGACCCTATGACAGCCCAGGGCGATTGGTTCGCGAGTCTCGCGAGCGAATCATTAGCCCTGGGATGTGTGCCATCTTTTTCTGGCGGTCGAGGAGGTGACCAGCCACGAAAGCGGCGGCTCGCCGAGACCGAATCAAACCGCACCACGCTCCGGGCTCGTTAGGCGTGAAGCAAACTCGGGGCGGGTTGGTTTTGGAGTTGGAGTTGGAGTTGGGCTGTGATAGAGGCGAGAAGGAAGGAGAAGAAGTTGCGTTTCTGTTTCTTGCAGGTGGCCATTGCCGACCACATCCGTTCGTGGTAGCGTTGTCCTGCTTCGCCTTGCGTGTCTTGCGTAATGCGCCGGTCGATCACGCAATGGCGGATTTGCTTTTCGCTGTGATTGTTGGTCGGCTCCACGCCTTGGGCGAACATGAAGCGGAAGTAGTCCTGCGACAGATCATACTGGCCAGTCTTCGAGGATTCCTCGTCGATATACTCCACGATCGCAAACGGCTCAGCGAGATTCGTAGCCTCCTTCGTGGAAGGAGGCTTGCGAACCAGGTCGAGAAAGCGGTCTCGGTGTGTGAGCATCGAACAATGGAAGCCCTCGGCCCATCATCCCGTTCGGTCGCTCAACTTCTCCTGTCAGGCTACCCTCGATCGGTCGCCTGCGTCAAGTTGCCGATCGTGCAACGAGATCGCAAAAGGGAGGCTCTTCTTGGCCGTGGTCGGCCTGGCAGATGGGTGCGGCCGATCGGGTGGATGAGTTGATCGAGCGGCGCGGATCGGAGTAAGATGGTGAGAACGCTGAACCATGCAGTGGCTTTCCGGGGCACGCCAATGGTGGCTCCTTGACCCAACCCGTCTGTGCGGAGGATTTTCGATGGCCCGTCCGAAGAAACAATGGAACCGTCGTCGCTTTGTCGGTACGGCCGTCGCAGGCTCGGCTTTGACGATCGTGCCGAGGGCCGTGTTGGGTGGGGCCGGGCACGTGGCGCCGAGTGAGAAGATAACGCTGGCGCACATCGGAATGGGGACGCAGGGCTTCCGCGAATTGGGGGGGCTGCTGGCCGAGCCGCACCTGCAGGTCGTCGCCGTGTGTGATCCGAACAGGCGAAGCCAGGACTACGTGGAGTGGGGTAAACATGGCATTCGCAACCAGATCCGAAAATATGTCGGCGATTCAAAGTGGGGAGAACAGCTGACCGGCTGTCCTGGCGGCCGTGAGGTGGGACGGGAGGTGGTTGACGCATTCTACGCCCGCCAGCGACAAAAAGACAAGTTTCGTGCCTGCACCGCCTATGCCGACTTTCGTGAATTGCTGGAGAACGAACGCGATGTCGATGCCGTCAAGATTATGACGCCCGATCATCTACATGCCTGGGTCGCGATTGCTGCCATGAAGAAGAAGAAGCATGTCATGACGCATAAGCCGATCGCCAATCGGTTGAACGAGGCACGTCAGGTTATCGACACGGCAAGAGCGACAGGAGTAAGTACGCATCTGCTCGCCTATGGCAGCGGGGCGGGGAACGCGCGACTGGCCCGTGCCGTCAATGCAGGTGTGATCGGCACGCTGCAAGAAATCCACAACTGGACCAATCGGCCCGTCTGGCCGCAATACGAACAGATCCCAACCGAGCGACCTCCGGTACCCGCCGGTTTCGATTGGGACCTTTGGCTGGGGCCAACGACCGACCGGGCATACCACCCAAACTATACACACACGGTCTTTCGCGGCTGGTACGATTTTGGCGGAGGATCGATGGCCGATATGGGGATCTATAGCCTCTGGCCGCTGTTGACCGGTCTCGAGCTGGGTCCGCCCATCAGCGCCGATGCCCATGCAACTCATGCCTGCGCCATCACCAGTAATGTCAGTCGTCCGATTCACAACAACTGGTCGTATCCGGCTGCCTGCACCTTGCGATTCCAGTTTGCCCGCGCGGGCGTATCCGCGCCGCTCGAGTTGTTCTGGTATGACGGTGGCATGTTGCCGAGGCTTCCCGCGCCGTTGGAGTCGGCGCGCGTGAGATTGGGACGACAGGGGATCATGCTGGTAGGTGAGAACGGAACGATTCTTGCCGACTTCCACGGTGACCATCCAACGTTGTTTGCCAATGGAAAGAAGCGGGTTCTGGAGCTTGAGATTCCGGCCGGCGAATCGGCGGCCGAGACGGCACCGCTCGGTCGAGCGGCTCCCTGGTTGACCGCCTGTCTTGGCGGGCCGAGTAGCCCCGGCAGTTTTCTCAACGCCGGGCCCATCTCCGACACGGTTAATCTGGGAACCGTCGCGCTGCGTGCCGAAAAACGGGTCGAGTTCGACAGTAAGTCAGCGAGAATTACGAACGATCGTGCGGCCAACCAGTACCTGACGCGTCCGTATCGAGCGGGCTGGGAACTCTGACGCCGTCTGTCGGTCAGCGATCCACTTCGGAACCACTCGTCGGGCACGCGCTGCGTCCAAACACGTGCCGTTCACTCTTCGTTCTTCCACGGCGTTTTGAAGAGTTGGAAATGCACGTCGTCGACAAGAATCGAACGAGGCCGCGCCCGATGTGAACGCGGCCTCGCCCAATAGTCGTTCGTAATGATGATCGTCGATTATTCGCCGGTCGGAATCAATTTCTTGAAGTCTTCGAGCATGTCCTTGATACCCGTGTGGCAGCCGGTGCAATCGCGGGGAGCCAACTTGCTACCCGATGTTTCGTGGCATCGCCAGCAGATCTGGTGAGCCAACGGTCGGATCGACTTGCTGTCGTCGTACTTCTTTGGGAACATGTTCTTGCCGTGGCAATTGCTGCAGCGACCCTTGGACAAGAACGACTCCTTGATCACGTGCATTTCATGGTTGAAATGGACTT
This sequence comes from uncultured Pirellulaceae bacterium, assembly GCA_964395615.1. Taxonomy (GTDB): domain Bacteria; phylum Planctomycetota; class Planctomycetia; order Pirellulales; family Pirellulaceae; genus CAYNDU01. The sequence continues at coordinate 4,777 of CAYNDU010000023.1, forward strand.
TGCCCAGCTCGGGATTCGTCTCGGAGAAATTCACGTGGAACATAAAGTACTCGGGCGACACCGTGCGCGACCCGGGAAAACTTTCGTCGTTGATCTCGTCCAAGTTGCTCACGCCGTCGCCGTCAGAATCCTCGTCCTCAATCTCCTCGAAGTTCATCCTGGCTTCGCGAAGCGCCAATCCATACATGTTGAGGAAATCTTTGTCATTCGGCATGTGACAAGTGGCACAGTTGTTGAGAGGTGTGTCCCGTATCGACGGGTACCGCGCCAACATGGCCGTTTGAAGACTGGGGATGGCAAAGGCAGAACTGCTCAACAACAGTCCCATCAAGGCCGCCAGTAGCAGCATGCCTGCGATAAGCGACATTACCTTGATCTTCAATCGCATCTTGTTCCTCCTACGAGACCTCTCGCCTGCCCACCATGCTCTCGGGGTGCGTCGAACAAACGAGAAAAACGGGGGGGCGCCACCTGCCAATCAGCTGCGGCCGATAACCGGGGCGAAAAACACATAAACAAAATAGGGTTTAAGGAGTCGGCATGGTAACCAGTCGGCAATTAGGCCGTGGTCTGCCTGTTCCCTGTCCTGACCTTACCTCTTGATCCGATATCCACGTTCCCGGCTCCCTTCCGGCTCGGCCCGTCATCGTGGTCCGCCTGCCCCTGAGTTTCAGGAACCCGGCCGATCCACGGCCAAAAGCACGCATATCCCGAAATCGGCAAGCCTCTTTCCATTTAAGGACCGCATCCAACCGAGCTAAATAGCAAGGTCAGTGAATACCCGCTATAGTCTAACCCCCAGATTTTAGCACGCAATCGAGGGCCTCGCAGTTTACCCATTTTATCGAAGAAAAGAGAGAGTTACCGTGTTTTCACCGCGTTGCTATCGGGTCGCTTTGACGAGCTTGGTTTCGGCCGTCGGGTTGGTGATGGGGCCGGTAATGGTTGTTGCGACTGGCGCGGACGAACCGCCCGCCGTGATACTGGATCTGAGCCAGGAGTTTCCTGAACCGTTCGTGCCGCCGACGATCCGCCCCGATGAGATTCGTACCGGTTACACGGGACACTTCACGAGCAAGTCCTTTGATCCGGCGGCTCGGCCGTTGGCCTCAGCCGTCAGCCAAGGCGACCGTTCCGCGGTCAAACGGATCGTGGCCGCCGGCGCGCCCTTGAATGCCCGAGCCACCGAGCCGGTGATGCGACGGATGACTCTTCTGCAAGCTGCCATCTGGTCCTCGTGGCATCCGCTTGCGGTCGAGATACTCCTCGAATCGGGCGCGGATCCTGAACTCGCCGACGCCGCCGGGGATACGGCGTTGATTTATGCCGCAAGGAGCTGGCCCCTGGCCGACGCGGCGTCCGTCGAACGGTTGCTGATCGCCGGCGTAAAGGTCGATGCGCCCGGCAACCGAGGTCGTACGCCGTTGATGTATGCGGTGATGCACGACAAGAGGTCGTTACCGGCCGTCAGATGCCTGCTCAAGCACAACGCTTCTGTCAGCATCCGCGACAGCGGCGGATGGTCACCACTGATGCACGCCACACGCGGGCGGCGCGCTTCGATCGAAATCGTCCGACTCCTGCTTGACGAAGGTGCCGAGGTGGACTCGCGGCACCGAAAGGGCGGTACGGCCCTGATCAGTGCGGCCTACGCGCGCCACGAAGGGATCGTGCGCCTGCTGCTCAAAGCGGGTGCCGATCCCAATCTGTCGGATCAAGCCGGCTGGACCCCGTTGCTCGCGGCGACCATGGCCGGCGAGGCTTCCATCGTCACCGTTCTTTTGGATGCAGGTGCAGATGCGACGGCCCAGGATCGACTCGGCCGCACACCATTGTCGGTGGCAACCCTGAATCGAAACGCCGAGATCGAAAGTTGCTTACGTCGGGCAGCCGCTCGGTGACGATCGTCCGAAGGGGTCGATCGTTCGAAGGGAACGAGCTCGCTCAGTTGCGAATTTCACAGCCGGCCATCTGCCGTTTGAGCAGGTTGCGACCGCGTCGAGCGATCTGCTCGGGGAGCCACACAACTCGCAACTGTTGAAGCTGTGCGATTTTGTTGAGGCTTTCCTCGGTCAGTCGCTTACAGGCTCGAAGGTCGAGTTCACGGAGCGGGCGGATCTCCTTGAGCTGATCGAGGGCTGAATCTTCGGTAAGTGCGCCGAGCGACAAAGAGCTGAGCCGTTTCAAGTTCTTCAGGCTCGCCAGACTCGTCCCTTTGATTCCACTTCCCTCAAGATCAAGAGCCTCAAGATCCGGGAATGCACTCAGGTATCCCAACGAGGAATCGGTGAAGCGAGGTGTCCAGAGACGCATAAACCGCACATTTCTGACGCCGGCCGCATATTTCAATGCGGAACTCGACAACGACGACGCGTCGAGGCTCAGATTCCGAACGCTCAGTCCCTGCAGAACACTCATGTCGCGATTTGAAAAGATACTTCCCGTGATGGTCAACTTGCCGATGTGTGCCGCACCCTTCAACGCATCGAGTTCCTCTGCCTCCCGCACAATCATCAATTGAACGAGACTCAACCCGTCTTTTTGCGTCGGCGCTTCCAGTGGTCTTCGGGGAGTGACCGGTGCTGTTTCGGCAGTCAATAATTCGGCCGGTGGTGCTCCGGGTGCTGACGACGCCGTTTTGGCCGGCTTGGTGGCAGGCCCGGTCGCCCGTTTGTCGACTTTCACCGCAACGTCGGACGTCGCCGGCTTCCGGTCGGCCGGCTTTTCGACCGGCGGCTTGCTTCCTGACAGCGCCGGCGGACTTGGCGCCGTGTCGGCCGGTGCCGGCTTGCTCGCGTCGGTCTGTCGCATCTGCCGCGCTCGCCGCATTTCGGCCAGAATCCTCGACCACTCCTGCGAGACCTGATCCGATCCGGCGGGCGAGGCGTCCGTCGGCTGCTTCTCCGTCTTGGCAACGTCCGTCGTGCCAGCACCCGTCTTGGGCGATGGTGACGGCCCGGTAGACTTGCCGGGCGTCGACGTTCCGGATTTCTTGGCCGCCGCCTCTTCCTTCTTCTTGGCCATGATCTGTGCGATCCGATCCGCCAACTTGTCGACGCGCTCGTCGGGCTTGGCGTC